>JAVCCG010000112.1 GCA_030765605.1 Candidatus Alcyoniella australis | reverse complement strand
TGGTTATTCGTGAAGTTGTCCACGATACGAGCTTGTGCGGCAGCAGATGGTATGCTATTAGCATTACGCCTTTGATGGGTGAATACATGGGTCTGATAAACACAATCCTCAAGAAATACTTCTGGGCTTTGACCCTGTGCTTCCTGGGTCTGAGCGCCTATCTCACCGCCGGGGTCTTCACCTCGGCGATCAGCGGCAAGCTCCAGGCCGCCAGTCCATCCGTGCTCTCGGCGCAGGTCCAGCGTCCCAAACCGCCGCCGCCGCGCAACACGATCCTGCGCATGATCGTCGATCGTTCGCTGTTCAACTCGGCCGCCGTGGGGCAGAACCTGATCGGCCAGGGGCATTCCGAGGCGGTTGAGACCGACCTCAACGTCGAGCTCAACGGAACGGTGATCTGGGGCGAGCACGGCCGCTACGCGATCATCACCGACCGCGGCTCCAAACTGACCGAGGTCTACACTTTGGGCGACACCCTGCTCGCCGACGCCACGATCATGGCTATCGACAGCGGCGTGGTGACCATCGACCGCAGTGGCGAACAACAGATCCTGCGGCAGATTCCATACTACAGCGGCAAGAACGCCAACTCATCGACCTCGATCGGCCGCAGCCGTTCCACCGGCACGTCCTCGGGTTCGCCGATGGAGAACTCGGTGGAGGAGGTCGGCGACGGCGAGTTTAATGTGGCACGCGAGTTCGTCGACCAGATGATCGAGAATCCCGCGGCCCTGGCCGGCCAGATTCGCGGTCGACCCGTGGAGGACGGCTTCAAGTTCGGCCGGATTCCGAAAAACAGCCCGCTGTCGCAAATGGGGCTCAAACGCGGCGACATCGTGACCTCGATCAACGGCCGGCCGGCCAACAATACCGCCGAGCTGCTGCGCCTGATGGCTGATTTGGGCACGACCTCCAGCATTACGATCGATGTCGATCGCGGCGGCCAAACGATCCCGCTGACCATCAACCTGCGCTGACCCGGCACCTTTGAGGTGCCACAAAACTCGCACAGTACGCTGGTCTTAATGCACCGATCCTCCCCGCGCCCGGGCGGCTTAGAGCCGCTGCAAAACTCGCGGCACCTTTGAGGTGCCACAAAACTCGCGGCACCTTTGAGGTGCCACAAAACTCGCGCAGTACGCTGGTCTTAATGCACCGACCCTCCCCGCGCCCGGGCGGCTTCGAGCCGCTGCGAAACTCGCGCAGTACGCTGGTCGTAGCGCCACGACCCACCCCGCGCCCGGGCGGCTTAGAGCCGCCACAAAACTCGCGTAGTTCGCTGGTCGTAATGCACCGAGCCTCCCCGCGTAGGAAGATGTTGGGGAGACGGAGTAAAGATCGAGAAATCGATCTTTGTGTGTGGGGCGAGCGGCGCATTGCCTCAGGGTTTTCATAAACTCCTCACCTTGCCACCTTGATCAACACCTCTTCTCTCGGCATAAATCCGAGGCCAATTTTTAATCGAAATCGATTCGCTTCGTTGCCCGAGGAACACGACGTCTTTCGGTCCCCTCCGGATGAAAACCCTGATTCAACGCACCGCTCGCCAGGGGGTGGAAATGCAGGCGGCGCAGCGCGAGACGGGCTGCGCCGCTTTTTCTCCCCCGCGCGAGCAGTGGCGGGACAAAACCTGAAGCGTGATGGATCGCTCTGCGCGTTCTCATCCGTGGATGGACTGATAATCGGACTTGGCAGGTACAGGTGCCATGCCACAACCGCCAATTGATCATCGTAGTAAACAGCTTGTCTCGATGCACCAAGGGTCTTTGAGAACGCGCTGAACGATCCATCGCGCGTAAATCCCTCGACAATGCCCTGCTCGCGCCCACCCAATAATGTTATTCAACATTATTACCCTCCCCACCATCGTCCGATGCGAAGAAGGTCGGGAAGTAAGCCAATCCCGCGACGCGGGGCAGATCGGCGCTAAACGATCGGGGAAATATGCGAGCTATGCGGGCACCTCAAAGGTGCCCCTAAGTGCTGATCTTGGCTGTGGCCAGGCCGATGCGCTCGGAGCCGCGGAACCAGCCGTCGCGCGCGTTGTAATACAGCCGCAGCTCGTCGCCGTAGACCACCGGGTCAAAGGCGTAGACAAAGGCGTTCTTCCACCCCGGCTCGGGCGCGACGATCGGCTCGGGCGAAACCTGTCTAAACTCGAAGCCGTCGGCAGAGTGCATCAGCACGATGGCTGAGCGCGATTTACCTTGGGCGTCGCGGTAGATCCCGTTGTTGAAAACCCACCAGCCGCCCTCGCCGTCGTTAAGTACCTTGATCGAGCCCGCGCCGAAGTTGAGCAGCGGGTTGTCCGGCTGCGGCCCGAGCAATGCGCCGGGCCGCCTGGTGAACGGCCCGTCGATTGATTGCGACGTTGCCACGCCGATGTACTCCGGCTCGAAGTACAGGCAGTCCCAGAGCCAGATCCAGCCCGAGCTGAAGTACAGCCGAAACTCGTCGCCCGTCTGCACCATGCACGGGTTGCCCAGAAAGCGGATCGCGCGGCCGTCGAACTCGTTGTGGCCCGCGATCAGCAGCGGCCGGGGCTCGCTCCAGGCTTGCAGGTCCTGCGATGTGCGGCAATAGATTCCGCTGAGCCAGGGCCGGGTGTGCAGCTCGTAGAACAGGTGGTAGGTCTTCTCGTGCCGGAAGATGTGCGGCCTGATCCCGCGGCACAGCCGCTTACCGCAACGCTCCCACGCGATGCCGTCGTCCGAGACGTAACGGTTTAAAAAACCCACGCTGTTGGCGATCATCTGCCAGCGTCCGTCGTGGGTGCGTTGCGGAGGCAGCAGCGTGGGGTCGGCGATCATCCACTGCGGCCGCGGCGGCTCGATCAGCGGGTTGGCCGGATGGTCGATCCATTGCGCGTCTGCCAGCTCGAGTTTCATCGATCCTCCGATTGCGGTTGCTCGCCTGATGATAAATTGCTGTTGCACTGTTCGTCGATCTTGATTGGTATCGGCCTATCCAGGCGCACGGCGGGCGGCTGGATCAGTGTGCGATAAGCCAGGGCCTCGACCCCGGATTGCAGGGCTTGGCACAGCAGGTCGGCGTATTGCGGATCCTTCTCGTGGGCCGCGCGAAAGAATTCGCCGTCCGGCCGGTTGACCACGTAGAGCATCACCGCGCGGATTCCGCGTTGCCGCGCCAAGATCAGTTCGCGCAGATGCTTGCGCCCGCGCTCGGTGCTCGAGTCGGGAAAGGCGATGGCGCCCTGGGGCATCGGCAGGGTGGTGTTCTTAACCTCGACGTAGCAGTCGGGCAGCCCGTTGCCCTGGAGCAGAAAATCGATCCTGCTACTCGAGCTGATCTTGTACTCGGGCCGCACTTGGTCGTACTGCGCCAACTCGGGGATCCAACGTTCGAGCAGCGCCTCGCGCGCGATCTGATTCGTGCGCATGGTGTTGATTCCGACCCAGCCGATCGCGAGTTCGATCCATTCGGCGCTGTGACTGAGCTTGCGCCCCTTGCCCTTGCCAGGGCTTGCCAGCACGCGCGCGCCGGGCTCGAGGCAGCCCTCCATGCTTCCGGAGTTGGGGCAGTGCACCGTGAGCAGCGATCCGTCGTCGAGCTCGAGGTCCATTAGAAAACGCTTGTAGCGGCGCACCAGCTTGCCGCTGATCAGCGGACCGTCGACGATCATGGTTTTACCAGCCTGCGCATGGTGCGCCCAGCCTGAGAGATCGCCTGCAATTCGTCAACCGGGTGCGGATTGTGTTTTATCGTAGATCCGCACTGGGATATGTTAGGGGAAACAACGATCGGTGGGAGTTGAGTATGAAGCGGACCATTGTTGTGCTGCTGATCGCCATTGCGCTGTGCTCGCCGTTGGCTGCCATTGCCCAGGAGCCGCAGCAGATCGACACATCAATGACGATCAGGCAGGTGATCGGCGCGCTCAAGGCGCAGCATCCCGGTCTGGCGATCACCGGCCAGGCGTTGGCCCACGAGCTTGAGCTTGCAGTCGATGTGGATAAGAACACGCCCCTTGACGAGCTGGGCGTGAACCAACAGCAGCTCGAAGCGCAAGTAGCGCATCTGTTGGGCCACGAGGAGAGCGGGGCGCAATATCTGAAGTATCCGCTCTACGTGTTGCTTGTGATGATAGCCATGGCCTACCTGCTCAAGCTGGGCATCCCGCGCAACGCCGATCCCAAACAGCGCCGGTCGTACTACCCGCAGTGGGTCTACGTCGCGGTGCTGATCTTCAGCGTGCTGGTCCTCGGATTCGCCCTGGGCAAGAGCCCCAACCCGATGGAGGGCGCGGTCAAGGTCTTCAAGTCCTCGGTCGGGCTCTACGAATCGTTCTGGGTCAAGTTCGGGCTGGCCTCCTTCTTTCTCGCCCTGGCAATCGTGGCCAACAAGGCGGTCTGCGGCTGGGCCTGCCCCTTCGGGTCGCTGCAGGAATTGATCTACATGCTGCCGCTGGCGCGCAAAATCAAGCGTCGGCGGATGCCGTTTTGGCTGACCAACGGCCTGCGCGTGCTGCTGTTCGTGGTCTTCCTGTTGTTGCTCTACGGCGTGATCGGCCGTAAGGGCTACGTGATCTATCACAAGCTCAACCCGTTCAATCTTTTCAACCTCGATTTCAGCGACATGCTGATAATCGGCTTCGCCGCGCTCTATTTGGTGCTGAGCCTGTTTTTCTACCGGCCGTTCTGTCGGTTGATCTGCCCCTTCGGCCTGATATCGTGGGTCGTCGAGCGGCTGAGCCTGACCAGGGTCAGGATCGACTTCGAGCGTTGTATCGACTGCCGCGCCTGCGAAAAGGCCTGCCCCTTGAGCGCGGCCAAGGACCGGCTGGACAAACGCCTGCTGCCCGCGGATTGCTTCTCGTGTATGCGTTGCTTGCGCGTCTGCCCGGTCGACGCGATCCACTACCGTCCGGTCTGGGGTCCGCCCTCGTTGCCCGTCGAGTCCGTCCATGCCGTGACTGCGGCCGATTCCGTCGATCCTTGACACGCAACGCAAGGGGGCGATCTAATTAATTCTTTATGCAGACGGCTGGTGAGACATTGAGGGATAGAAGTTGGTGAGTGCGGTCAACGGCTCGCAGCGGGGGAATTTCAACCTGCCCAACGCGCTGACCGTGGCGCGCGCCGCATCCGTGCCGCTGCTGGTGGTGCTGCTGTGCCGCCGCTCGTACGAGATCGCCTTCTGGCTGTTCGTGGCGATGGCGGTCAGCGACCTGTTCGACGGACTGCTGGCCCGGCTGCTGGACAGCCGCACCGATTTCGGCGCCAACCTCGATCCATTGGCCGACAAGCTGACCCAGCTCGGAGCGTTCCTGCCGCTGGCGCTGGTGCCGCTTGAGGAGAACGCGCGGCCGCTGATCCCGTTGTGGATCGCGCTGGTGATCGTGGCCCGCGACCTGATGATCACCGGCGGGATCGTCTACCTGCGAAAGATCGGACGCCCGGTGCCGATCGATCCGTTGTGGATCGGCAAGGTCTGCACCAACTTCCAATTCTACGCCGCCTCGAGCGCGATCCTGCTGGCCTACCTGAGCACGGTGGCCGCCGACTGGCCCGGGACCGACTACGCGCGTGCGCTGTTCTGGACGCTGATCACCGTTGCCGTGGCGCTGACCGTCTGGTCGGGCGTAAAGTACTTCATCCGCGGCCTGCTGATCCTGCGCGGCGGCGACCGCGAGACGGACGAGATCCAATGAACCAACACGTACCGCTCAATGTCCTGTGGAACAATCCCTGGGTGCGGCTGGCGACCTACGTCGTTGCCGTGATCGCGGCGGTGGGCCTGGTGTGGTACTTCAGCACCCTGCTTACCGCCTTTGCCGCGGCCTTTCTGCTGGCCTACATCTGCGATCCGATCATCGACCGCCTGGAGAACCTGGGCGTGCGGCGCTCACTTGGGATTCTGATTCTGATATTGGCGCTGGCGTTGCTGCTGGCCCTGCTGTTGCTGATCGTGTTTCCCGGCGTGGCCCAGGAGATGGGACGGGTCGGCCAGCGCACCAACGACTACGCCCAACGCGTCACACAGGATGTAGTGCCCTGGATCGAGGACACGTTCTCGGTCGAGCTGCCGCACAGCTACTCGGAGTTCACCGACCGACTGCTGGCCGACGAGCAGCGCCTGGGCTGGCTGGCCCAAAAGTTGCGGCAGCCGGCGACGGCCGCCCTGTCCAAGGTCTTCTCCAGCCTCTCCAGCGTGGCGGTCTCGCTGCTGTGGCTGGTGGTGATCCCCGTGGCATGGGTCTATCTGCTCAAAGATATCGATTCGCTGATCCAGCGTTGCCGTTCGATGCTGCCGGCGCGACACAAACAGACAATCGTCGACCACCTGCGTCGGATCGACGAGGCGCTGGGCAACTTCCTGCGCGGGCAGCTGATGGTCTGCGCGCTGCTCGCCGTGCTCTACGCCGTGGGCCTGAAGTGGATCGCCCAGGTGCCGCTGGGCGGTACGATCGGCATCATCGCCGGCCTGATCAGCTTCGTGCCGTACCTCGGGCTGGTGCTGGGCATTATCCCGGCGCTGTTGCTCGCCTGGCTCGAGCACGGCGACCTGCTGCACCCGGCGCTGGTCTGCGCGGTGTTCGTCGTGGTGCAACTGGCGGAGGGGAACTTCATCACGCCCAAGATCGTCGGCGAGAAGCTCGGCCTGCATCCGGTGTTGGTGATTTTTTCGATCATGGTCTGGGGACAGGTGCTCGGCTTTTTAGGCATTCTGCTGGCACTGCCGATCACCGCGGTGCTCAAGGTGTTTTGGGAAGACTTTGTCAAGTGGTATTCTGATCAATACCTTAGCGCCGCCGGTGGGGACGCGGATGGATGATAAAAGAGATAAACACGACTTGAAAGACGACCGGGTCGACGAATCAGGCGACGACGAGGGCCATACGGAGAAGCTGTGGAAGGAGCTCGAACGCGACGAGGAGTCGGTCGAATCCAAAGACCCGTCCTGGATCGACCGTTCCCAGGAGGTTCCACAGACCAGCCCCGGCGATGCGTCGATCGATATCAATGCGATCGGACTGCAGTTGCGTCGCGGGCAGCCGCCGCGACGCGAGCCGCCACAGCCGCCCCGCACCGTGCTCAAGCCCAAGGCCAAACGCTCGGATAAATCGGCGAGCGCGAAATTGTTCGGCGGGCTGATCAAGCTGGTGCTGACACTGCTGTTGCTCGCGGCGCTGACCGCGGTGCCGATGTATTTCCTCGCCCCGGAACCCAGCTACCGTTTGGTGGTGATGATCAAGGATAACTTGCTCAAGTATCGCGGCGACGCCGGTGGCAATCTAGAGATCGTCAAGCGCGGAGTTTGGCAGCAAGTGGCCCCGGCCATGGAGGTGCGCAGCATCAAGCTCAAGCGCAGCAGAAACATAACCGGAGTTACGCTGGAGTGCGTACGGATGCGGCTGGGCGAGTACAACTTCCACGTACTACAGCTCGAAGGCTACAAGCAATCGACTTACGCCTCGAAGCTGCGCAGCAACATGGGCGCCGTGATGCTGATCAACGGCGGGTTCTACAACGAACAGGGCCAGCCGCTGGGCATGCTGCTGATCAACAACCAGGAGCGCAGCCACCTGGTGACCCGCGGAGAGCTCGGCGGTGTTGTGGCGATCAAGGGTCAAACGCTGGAGCTGGTCGATCGCCAGGGTTTCCGCACCTACAAGTACGAGGACGCGGTGCAGACCGGCCCGTGGCTGGTGCGCGCCGGCCGCCAGATGACCGAGTTTAAAAATCCCTGGCTGGTCGATCGACGCTCGGCGATCTGCACCAGCGGCCAATACGTGATCTTTGTTACCACCGACGCGGTGATCAACGGGCTGTCGTTCAGCGAGCTGAGCCACATGCTCGCCCGGCCCGAGGATCGCGGCGGCCTGGGCTGCGTCGACGCGTTAAACCTCGACGGCGGCAGCTCGGCGATGCTCGCCTGGGCCGGCGATAAGGACAAAGGCGCGGTGCGCGGCTTCAGCAAAACCCCGGTACTGATCAGCGCCTTCAGCATGCACTGAGGCTAAAACACCGCGTACATAAACAGCGCCTGTTTGCCCGCGGCGAAGCTCAGCAGCAGCAGCAGTCCGGCGAACAGCCCGGCGCCGATCAGCACGTCGATCAGCCAGCGTTTAATCATCTGAACTGCACCCCCTGGATTCCCAGCAGCGCCAAGTAGGCGCTCAGCGCCTCTTTAAACGGCAGCAGGAACATCACCCAGCCCAGGGCAACGAAGTTCAAGGTCAGCAGCCACGAGGCGTATTTGCGCCAGGTCGACTGCGGCCGGTACAGGCCGTGTTGTTTGCGCAGGTTGCGCCACAGGCGATAGATCGTCAGCCCCGCGCCGTGGTACAGGCCCCAGGCCAGGAAATGCCAGCCCGAGCCGTGCCACATCCCGCACAGCCCCATGGCGATCAAGGTGTTGATCCCGGCCCGCAGCTGCCCGCTGCGATTGCCGCCCAGTGGATAGTAGATGTACTCGGTGATGAAAGCCGTGAGGCTCATGTGCCAATGCCGCCAGAAATCGGCGATGTTGGTCCGGGCGTAGGGCCAATCGAAGTTCTCGCGGATGCGGATTCCGAACAGGCGCGCGATGCCGATCGCCATGTCCGAGTAGCCCGAGAAATCGAAGTAGATGTGCAGGGTGTAGGCGTAGAGCGCCAACCACAGCAGGGCCGTGGGCGTCTCATCCGCATACTTCAGCGCCCGGCCCAGCTCCCAGAACGTGTCGGCCAGCACCAGCTTTTTAAACAGGCCCGCGGCCACGCGGCCCAGGCCCACGCGCAGATCGTCGAAGGTCGGACGCGCGCCCGCTACGGCCTGGGGGTCGAACGCGCCGAAGCGCTCGATGGGACCGGCGGGCAGGGTCGGGAAGAACAGCACGTAGCCCGCCAAACGCAGCGGCCCCGCGGTCTGGATCCGGCCGTAGGACACGTCGGCCAGATAGCTGATCATGCGAAACACGAAGTAGCTCAGGCCCAGGGGCGCCAGCCACTGCGGCGAGCTGAACTCCTGTAGTCCAAGCGTCGCGGCCAGCGATCCGGACATCCCGAGCAGCCACTGGGAATATTTACCGACCGCCAAGATCGCCAGCAGTCCGGCGACCCCGAGTCCCACGCCGAGCCTGGGCCTGCCGCGGCCCACGAGCAGCCCCAACAGCCAGACCCAGAGCAGCATGGCCGCCACCAGCAGCAGCGAGCGCCAGCCCTCGAGCGCGAAGTAGCACAGTGAGGCGAGCAGCATCCAATGGCCGCGCAGCCGCGCGGGCAGCAGCATGAAGACCGCCCACACCAGGCAGACGAACAGCGCGAAGCCCGTGACGATCCAGCTCATTGCGTCAGCTTTGCGGCGATCGGCCCGGCCAGCCGCTGGGCCAAAATCCGGTGTCCGGGGTAGAGCAGGTGGTCCAGGTCGCCGAACCACTGGCCGGGCACCGCGTCGGACAAATCAAGCAGCCCTATGCCGCGGCCCTCGACCATCACTGCGATTTGCCGTTTGAACTGCTCGTAGGCCGTGGGATCCAGTAGGCCGGATTGATTGTTGAACTCGCTGTTAAGCGGCGTGATGTAGACCACCGCGGGGATCTGTTCGCGTCCGAGCAGCTCGAGCACTTGCTCCAGGAAGAAGAAGTTGCTGTTTTCCTCCACCGGCACGATTTGCTCGTAGACCGTGCGCAGCAGGTCCACGCGTCCTGGCTCGAGCCGTCGCCAGCGGTCGGGCTGGCGCAGGAAATCCGGGGAGCCCGCGGGCTCGACCAAGTCCGGCGCGGACGCGCTGAGCACGTTGCCGGCCAGGGCCGTGTTCAGCGGGTTTTGGCGGCCGAAGATGATCTCGTTGTACAGCGGCAGCAGCCGCGGCATGGCCCAGCGTCGGGCGATGGAGTTGCCCAGCAGCGATTCAAAGCGTTGCCGACGGCTGAACCCCGAGCGCGCTGCCGCGCAATCGCGCTCCTTGGGCCGCGCCAGGCCCCACAGCCGCGAGTAGCGGATCGCGGCCGCGTCGACCACATAGCTGCAGAAGAACTTGACGTTGATCGTCAGCACCACCAAGTCCGGCGGATCGTCGGCCAGGCTCGAGAGCAGCAGATAACAATCGCCCATGGTGATCCCGGGCACCGCCAGGTTGAAGGCGCGCAAGTTGGTCATGCCGTATTCGCCGCGCAATCGGCGCTCGACCAAATAGGGCGCGGCTTCCTGGGGCAGGGTGTAGAGGTTGCCCGCGATTACCGAGCTGCCCAGGAACGCCACGCGTCGGCCCTGATGATCGTGATAATCCTCGAGCAGATAGGGCATGGCCGAGATCGACGCGGTCTGGTTGCGCAGCAGCAGGTTGGGGCGGTCGAAATAGCCCAACAGCGCCCAATCGAGCAGCCAGACCAGGGCGAACAAAGTCAGACCGATGCGCAGGATCCGTCCGGCGATTTTAAAATAATTATTTATATCACGGGGTTGAGCCAATCGCGCGCCTCTTTTCCCAATCGGAAATGGTAACGGCCGGGAGCAATGCAAGTCAAGTCTCGCCATTGATCCGGCAGGGCCTGTTTGCTGGACACTCCCTTGCGATTCTCTTAAGATAGACGTTCACCGTCCGAGCCGAAGTGTGCCTGCGATCGGTGCATCGGCCCGAATGGTAGAGGTGTAGCTATGTCTGGCACAGTAGCAGTCATCGGCCTGGACGGCGCGACGTTCGACCTGATCGACCCCTTGGTCCGTTCGGGGCGGTTGCCGCACATCAGCCGGATGATCGACCACGGAGCGCGGGGCGAGCTGAACTCGACGATCCACCCGCTGACGCCCCAGGCCTGGGCCAGCATGGCCACGGGGACCAACCCCGGCCGTCACGGCGTGTTCGACTTTGGCCAGCGCAAACCGGGCTCCTACAACATCGAGCTGGTCACTGCGGCGCAGCGTCACGGCGAGGCGCTGTGGGAAACCGCCTCACGCCACGGCAAGAGCGTCGGCGTGATAAATATGCCGCTTTCTTGGCCTTTTAGGCCGGTCAACGGTTTCATGCTCGGTGACATGCACGCGCCCTCGGTCAAGCTCGGGACCTATCCGGACGAATTCTGGCGAGAGGTGCTCGAGATCTGTCCGGATTACCGGCTGGACGTGATGCGTCACTGGTACGACGGCGAGCAGCCCTTTATCCAGGACGTGGAGCAGCTCGATAGGGTGCATTGCGCGACCTGTTTGGGATTGTTCGAGCGCTATCGTCCGCAACTGTTCGTACCCGTGCTGCTGGGGATCGACCGCACGTCCCACGCCTTTTTCGGTCGGCTGGACCTTGAGGCCGACGACCTGGGGATCAACGACCCGGCGGCCGCGTCGATCGTGCGCGCCTACGAGCAGGCCGACAGCTTTGTCGGCGCGATGCTCGACATGCTTGGCCCGGACGATACCCTGCTGTTGATCAGCGACCACGGCTTCGGCCGACTCGAGCGCGACGTGAACCTCAACCACGCGCTGATCCAGGCCGGACTGCTGTGCTTCGACCCGCAATTGGTGCGTCGCGCGGCTGAGCAATACGTGGAACCCGAGCACGATGACGACCCGCGTCACGCGTGGCACGCGGGGCTGGTGACCGGGCCGCTGCAAGCGCTGCCGCAGTCCGATGCGGCGATTGCCCAGGGCCGGATCGATCCGCGGCTGCGCAGTTTCGAGACCGTGGACTGGCCGCGCACGCGCGCCTTTGCCCACGGCCTGTTCGGCAACGTCTCGATCAATCTGCGAGGCCGGGAGCCCCAGGGCGCGGTCTGGCCCGGCCGCGATTATCACCTCGCGCGGGAGGAACTGCGCGAGCTGCTCGCCGGGCTGGTCGATCCGGACGACGGTCTGCCGATCGTGGACAAGGTTTGGTTTTGCGACGAGCTGTACGACGGGCCGCAGTTGCACGCGGCACCGGATATCGTGCTGCGGATGCGCGACTACGCCTACATCACGCGCGGCGCGTGCGAGTTCCTTGCCGATCAGCTCGTCGTTCAACCGGTGATTCCGCACACGGGAAATCATCGGCAGAACGGCATACTGATCGCTCACGGCCGCGGGATCGAGGCCGGGACGCGCTTGCAGGGCGCTTCGCTGATCGACATCGCGCCGACCGTTCTGCATTTGCTGGGCCTGCCCGTGCCCGCGCAGTGCGACGGACGGCTGCTCGAGCCGCTGGCGGGCGCGAGCGCTGCGGTCCAGTACGAGCCCGCGGCAATCCAGCGCGACCTCGAACCTCCGAGTCGCGAACAGAACGAACAGATTCGGCAACGGCTCGCCGGATTGGGATATATGGTCTGAATGTGAAACGGCACGTACTGATAGTCACCGGCGAGATGCTGCCGCTGCCGGGCAAGGCGGTCTGCGGCGGCGGACTGCGCGTGTTCAGCCTGGGTCAGGGGCTCAAAACCTTCGGCCATCGTGTGACCTACAGCCTGCCCTCCGAGCTTGTAAACGGCGATGGGGACCTGCCCGACTCGATCAAGAAATACGCGCACACGCCCGAGAGCCTCAACCGCCTGATCGTCGATCTGGGTCCGGACGTGGTGCTCTTCGAGCAGTGGGGTTTGGCGACCTACCTGGACGACGTCAAGGTGCCGGTGGTCATCGACCTGCACGGATCGCTTGCGTTGGAGAACAGCTTTAAGGGGCAGGGCAACTTCACCACCGACGCGCTGAGCAAGATACAGACCCTGCAGAAGGCCGACCTGCTGATTTGTCCGGGCAAGATGCAGCAGACTTACTTCCTGAGTTGGTTCATGCTCGCCGGGGCCGAGCCGCGCGAAGCCCAGGTGCTGGTGGTGCCGCTGGGCATGGATCCCAAGCTGCCCAAGCGCCGCCGTCGCCCAAAGGATGCGGGCGCGAGCTTTGTCTACGGCGGGATCAACTGGCCCTGGATCGACCCCGACCCGGGGCTGGATCTGCTGGCGGCGAGCGTGGCCCGCTCCAAAGGGGCGCGGCTGGAGCTGTTCGTGGGCGAGGCGCCGGTGGACTACGATCACCCGTTGTATCGCAACAACCGCGGAATCTTCACCGACGTCGGCGAGAAACTGGCGCACCGCAAGAACGTCCAATTGCAGGGTCTGGTCAGCCACGACGAGCTGATCGAAGCCTACCTGGGCGCGGACGTGGCCTACGACCTGTTCCAGCCCAACAACGAGCGTCGGCTGGCCGTGACCACGCGCACCGTGGAATACCTGTGGTGCGGGCTGCCGGTGATCTACGGCGACTACGCCGAGCTGTCCGCGCCGATCCGCGAGTATGACGCGGGCTGGGTGATTCCGCCCGACGACGAGGCGGCGATCAAGGAGACGATCAAGCTGATAGTCGCCGATCCCGACGCGGTGCGCGCCAAGGGCGAGAACGCCCGCCGGCTGGTGCGCGAGCGCTACACCTGGGACCGCACCGTGGCTCCGCTGGCGCGGTGGGTGGACAAGCCCGTGCGCCGCAAAGAACGCAGCTCGGTGATCGACGGATTTAAGAGCTACATCCGCTCCGAGTCGTTGGGCAAGATCCGCGAGCGCGACGACGAGCTGGTCAAGCTGCACAAGGAGCTGCGCGAGGCCACGACCAAGGGCCAGGTCGACCTGCTGGACAAGAGTCGGGTGATCGAGGGGCTCAATGCCCAGCTGCGCGACCTGTCGTTGGAGCACGACAAGCACCTGCGCCAGGTCAGCGTGGAGCACGACCGCAAGCTGTCCCAGACCGAGAAGGAATCGCGCAAGTCCCAGGAGAAGATCGAGCGCGAGGTCGAGCGTCGCGACAAATCGCTGGCCGAGCTGCAGCAGCAGATCGCCGGGCTGGTGCGCGACAACGAGGCGCGCCTCGGCGCCCTGCGCGACGGGTTCGAGGCTGAGAAGCGCGAGTTCCAGAAGCGGCTGACCAAGCTCGCCGACGCCAAGTCCGTGGAGATCGAGCGCATCAAGGCCCGCCACGAGCAACAGCTGGCCAAGGTCGGGGAAAAGCTCGAGCAGGCGTCCGTGTCCGCGGCCGCGGCGCAGAAGGAGCTCAACGCCGAGATTCGCTCGCTGAACAAGCGCGGCGAGCAGGCGCGGCTGGATTACGAGGCGCGGCTCAAGCAGCTCGCGACACAACGCGACGCCGAGATACGCGAGATCAAGACCGCCCAGGAGCTGCAGGTGGCGCGGCTGGGCGAGCAGGCCGGACGGCAGAGCGACAGGCTCGAGCAGTCCGCGGCCCTGCACCAGCAGGAGGTCAAGCAGCTCAGCCGTGAGCGCGACAAGCGGCTGCACGCGCTGCAATCGCAACTTGAGGCCAAGGACCTGCGCCACGAGCGTACGCTGGCATCAGCTGCTAAAAGATCCTCGACCGAGCTCGAGTCGCTGCAAAAACAGACGCAAACTCTGCGCGAGCGGCTTGAGCAGGCGGCGTCCAAGCATCAAGACGAGCTCAAGCAGTTGAGCAACGAGCGCGACGAGCGGTTGCGCGCGCTGCAAACGCAGCTTGAGGCCAAGGACCTGCGCCACGAGCAGCTGATGGCCGAGTCGGCCAAGAAGTCGGCTGTTGAGAGCGACGCCCTGCGCAGCGAGGCGCAGATCCTGCGCCAACGGCTGGAGCAGGAGGGAACCAAGCACCAGGACGAGC
>JAVCCG010000111.1 GCA_030765605.1 Candidatus Alcyoniella australis | reverse complement strand
GCCGAGAGAAGAGGTGTTATTCGAGGTGGCAAGGTGAGGAGTTTATGAAAACCCTGAGGCAATGCGCCGCTCGCCTTATACACAAAGATCGTTTTAACGATCTTTACCCCACCTCCCCGATCTTTGGTCGCGGAGTGGCACGTTGGTCAACTACCAGCGTAATCCGCGTGTTTTGTGGCACCTCAAAGGTGCTGCGAGTTTTGTGGCGGCTCTAAGCCGCCCGGGCGCGGAGAGGTTGGTAGCACTAAGCCCATCGTCCTGCTCGAGTTTTGCTGTAGCTCAAAGCTATCTACGCGGAAAAGGTCGTGGCGCTACGACCAGCGTACTACGCGAGCTTTGCGGGCACCTCAAAGGTGCCTACTTCTTGTGCGCCAGGATCACGACCTTGCCCGGGTCGAGCTCCAGGTCGATCTGCTCGTAGCTGAGCTTCGGGTGCACCAGGAACTTCTGGACCAGCACCTCGTTGGCTGTGACCTCGTCCTTGACCGCTCCGATCAGCCGCTTGTACTCGTTCCAGGCGCACTTGCGGGCGAGGTAGACTTCCTCGTCGCCCGGGATGCAGATCTGGAACAGCCGGGCCTCGGGATATTCGGCCCGGACTATTGCGATCGCCCCTTGCAGTCTGTCGTCCATGTGTCCTCCAAAGAAAAAGCCCCGGTGGCCTGCGAGAGACCAAACCGGGGCTCGATGTTTTCGATAACCCTATGTAGTCAAATTATCGGAGTACCGATATGGATACAAGAAAAGCTGATGTGCGTTTTTATCCGAATATCTTGCGATAAAAGCGACTGTTTAAAAAAACGCTTGAAATAAAAACCTTGACGCTCCACATAGAAGGGGGAGTCCCCCAGTTATTGCAGTTGACTTTCCGGCCTTGAAGGAACTATTAAAACGATAAACATCTTGAGGGAATTCCCATGAAGCGAATATTTGTGCTGGTTTGTGCGTTGTGCCTCATCTCCGCCCTGGCCTACGCTGACGGGATCCATGGCCAGTGCTACGCCTCGAGCGGCGAAAAGTGCATGGAGAGCAATCATACGATTTCAACATCGTGGAACGGCAACAAGGCCTATCCGGATTCGCAGGGCCGTTACTCTCTCAATTTGGGCGGCTCTGTCGATAAAACGATCACGGTCTATTGCGACGGCAACTCCGTGGGCAGCGTCCACGTTTCGGGCGACGAGGAGTTCAACGTCCACTGCAAGTAGGTAAAACGCGACTGATGGCGGCTCCGGCGCATGGTCGTCGGAGTCGCCTGCTTCGAGGAGTACACAGGATGAAACGAGCACTGGTTTACTTGATTCTGGCGGCTGTTGCGGCCCTTGGTTTCCAACAGGCGACATTGGCCCAATCCTCCCAAGCGAAGACCATGACCAACTCCATTGGCATGAAGTTTGTCCTGGTTCCGTCAGGCAGCTTCACGATGGGCTGCAACAAGAATTTCGAAAATTGCTTCGGTAATGATCCCCAGCACCGGGTCACGATCAGCAAGCCGTTTTACTTGGGCACATACGAGGTGACTCAGGAGCAATGGGTGGCGGTTATGGGCAGCAATCCGAGCGAGTTCAAGGGGCGCGATCGGCCGGTTGAGAAAGTGAGCTGGAACGACGCCAAGGAATTCATACGCAGGCTCAACGCGAAGGAAGGGACGAGCGCCTATCGGCTTCCGACCGAGGCGGAATGGGAGTACGCGGCTCGTGCCGGGTCGACAGGCAAGTACTGTTTCGGCGATGACGAGGGCGCTCTTTCCCAGTACGCCTGGTACGATAAAAGTTATGATTCCTGTAAATCTTCCGGGTGCACGAATCCTGTTGGGAAGCTGCGGCCCAATTCCTGGGGTCTCTACGACATGCACGGCAATGTTTGGGAATGGGTGTCGGATTGGTACGGTGAAAGATATTATTCTTCCAGTCCCTCTAGTGACCCGCGTGGCCCGTCGTCGGGAACGTATCGCGTTGTGCGCGGCGGTTGCTGGGGCGACGGCTTCGGCAGGTACCTGCGCGCGTCGTACCGGTACTACGGCGCTCCGACGAACAGGGGCGGCCCTCTGGGTTTCCGTTGCGCCCGGGACTGATTGTACCCTTGAGCACTTGGCGGGGAGAGTCCAGAGAGGGCTTCCCTCTCTGGTTCGCTACAAATGCTTTTTAGCCGCCATGCCGAAAGGCACACAGCTATCCCGAATTCGGGATAGCTACATCAAGATGCTGAGAAGAGCTCGGCATGACACTAATGGGGCAGAGGCCGAAAACGTATCGCGTTGTGCGCGGCAATAGCTGGAACAACAACGCCTAGTATCCGCTTCTCAAATCAGACCATTCCTTCGCCCCATATTGCCAATCCCGAGCACTTCTTGCCCACGGCCGAGTCGTCAAAGGCGAAGCCCTCCTCGACATCGGTAAACTCAAAGCCGGTAAACTTCTTGATCTTCTGCACGCCGTTCTTGGCCGGGTAGACGATCAGCACCGTGGCGTTCTTGATATCGAGCAGCGAGGCGTACTCCTTGCCGTTGACCTTGACCACCTTGAGCTGCATCGTTTTGCTTCTCGGCGCGTTGGTCGGCTCCTCGATCACGGACTGGTTGAGCTCCTTGACCTCGAAGTCCAGCTCAAACTTCCGCTTGCCCCGGCCTATGGCGTGGGCCTTGATGAATCCGGCGCCGTAGATCGGCTCCTTGTCCTGCGACTCCTTGTAGGAGCAGTTCTGCAGGGCCATGATCTTGATGCCCTCGACCAGCAGCGAGATCTCCTCGCCCGACGTCGGTCGTCCGCAGCTCAGATCTTGGCGCGGAATTCCTCCCAGGCGCTGTGGGCCAGCCAATCGCGGTAGTCCGGGTGGGCCACGGAGATCGCGTTGCGGATAAAGTTGGCTTGACTCATGGCGTTGATCTTGGTCACGCCGTGCTCGGTGACCAGGAAGACCTGGGCGTTCTCGCGCGTGCCCAGGATGTCCGACCCGATCATGCTGATCGGCGTGCCCTCGGGCATAAACGGGAAGACCGACGAGCGCACTTTGCCCTCGGGCGTCTTGTGGGTTGATTTGAGGCAGAGGTAGGCCACGCCGCCGCGGGCCAGTCCGCGCATGATCTGGGCTGCGCCGCCGATTCCCGAGTAGTGGTTCTTGTCGCGACCGCCGGAGTTGACTTGGGCGTGGAAGTCGATGCCCAGAATATTGTTGATCCCCAGTCCGTAGTAGAACGCCTCGGGAATCACCACGCGCGATGAGGGGGCGACCAGCACGTCGGGATTGTTGTTGAGCTTGTCGTAAAAGTCCGAATCTTCCTCGCAGACCGTGAAGGTGCAGACCATCTTGTGGTCGAGCATTGTGCGTCTGCCGTCGATCTCGATCTTGTGGGAACCGGCGATCTTGCCCTGTTCCCAGAGGTCCATGGTGAACGGCTCGAGCATTTCGGTGTACATCCGTCCGGTCCAGCTCGAGTCGGCCAGTCCCCTGATCGCCAGTACGCCGGTGCCGCCGAATCCGACCTGGATCGCCCGTCCTTGGGTCAAATCCTTGTGCATCTCCATGTGGTTGACCAGGTTATTGGCGATCTGCAGTTCGACCGGGGCCGGGTTTTCAAAACTGTGGGCGGGCAGGGCGGGCAGTTTGCCGTCATCCTCGATGAGAAACAGTCGGCCCTGCTTGGCCGCGTCTTTAAAGCGGCTGATGTTGACGGTGTTCGGCGCGTCGTTAAAGCCGATGGTGAACGGATATTTCTTGTTGATGTAGAGCACGAGCTTGATTTTGGAGCTCGGTTGCAGCGCTATTTCGATGGTCGGACCGTTGGCGCCGTTGGCCAGTCCGTGGCTCATATCGCCTTTGGCGTTGGGCGGGGTCATTACCAGGGCGAACACGTCGATCATCATCTTGCCCTGTTGATCGTAGGCCATGCCGTCGGGCGCGTCGGGAAAGTGGCACGACTGGTGGTCGACGATGCCCATCCGCGACTTATTGCGGCCCACGAACTCGGGGTAGCGCAGCCTGGTGATCGGATTGTCGGGGATCACCATGTTCGACGCCGGACCCATGAACGCCGAGACAAAGACGATCTTGCGTTGCTGAAGCTCCTTGAAATGCTCGATCAGTTTGTGCAGCCCCTCGAGCTTCTGCGTGATTTGGTTGGCGCGACTGGCGATGTTGTTCAGCAGCGAGACGCCGGATACGCGATTGGCCAGGCCGTTGAGCAGGCCCTTGGCCTGCAGCGCATCGCCCACCAGCAGATTGAACGGCGCCATGAACAACGCCTGTCGGATGTTGATATCGTGCAGGTCGTGGGACTGGATGTGCTCCCACAGCGCATCATAAAATGTATGGGGCTCCGAGGTGGCGAACCCCGAGGAGATATAGACTCCGGACTTGATCGTGGCGTCCAGCGCCTCGGAGTTACTGACGAAACAGTCTTTGAACCACTTTGGATATTTTTTGCTTGCCATTGCCTCACCGTTGGTTGCGGGGTCGCTTGATACGGGTTTTCACTCGCGTTGCGTATTGATTCTCAAACCGCCTACAGTGCGGCCGTTCGAGTATTTATTGGAAGGCGTTGATCCGCTCGTATCAAAATCTTCGAGCTAAGCTAGTGGTAAAGTTAGATTAGTGAGCATCGGGCCGCATGTCAACGGGCAATTTCACGGGATTTTTCCTTGAGTACCCGTTGACATTATTTTTACGCCGCCCACCGCCCTGCCAAAGGTGGTTTCAAAATTATATTCCTTGATCGGTTGACAGCACCATGGCTATCATCGGCGTGTTCCAATACTAAAAGGGAAAATAATGAAAAATCGCGCACTGCTTCTGCTCTGGATTGTCCTGGCGCTGTTGCTCAGCGCCTTGTTCGCCGTGTCGTGTTCCTGCGGCTGCGATGATGATGACGACGACGATGATGACGATGATAATCCAGGTGACGACGATGACGACGATGACGATGACGACGACGACGATCTGCCGCCGCTGCCCGTGGTCAACTGCATTGTGCCGGTCGATTACGACGGCGACGGCGACAACGAGCTGCTGATGGAATCCTACGTTGGCGACGAGTTCGCCCTGTACCTGGTCGAGCCCGGTACTTTGGAGCGCGAGCAGATCATCGGATATCAGGGCGAGCCGTATATCGCGGTGGCCGACTTCGACGGCAACCGCGTGTGGGATCTCGTTCTGGGCAACGTGGTCGAGGTCAAAGCGACGACCGGCACGGTCTACAGCGTGTATCTCAACGGCGAGTTCGACACTCCGGCGTTTGAGACCGACTTCGTGGCCGACGCCTATCCCTGGATCATGATCATCGATGCGAATCGCGACGGCCTGCCCGAGCTGCTTACCTCGGCCGAGGGCTGCTGCGGCAGCGGCACTTACAACCTTTATCAGATCACGCCCGACGCGATGACCCTGAGCGCCACAATCAACGATCCGAGCATCGATCTGTTCTCGCCGATGTTCTACGCCCATGTCGATCAAATCTATCTTCACGCGGCCGACATGACCGGCGATGAGGGCGCCCACGAGCTGCTGGGCTACCACGAGTACGAGGACGGCGGACACGATTACGGCCAATTGATGATCTTTGATCTGGACAGCGGCGAGCTCAAGCACAGCTCGGCGCCCATCGACTTTTACGAGGGCGGAGGCTGGAGCGGGGCCAGGGCCGGAGATTACGACGGCGACGGGCGGGCCGAGGTGATGATCACCAAGACCTATTCCGACCCCTCGGACAAAGCGACCCGCACCGGCTCGGTTCAGATCGTCGGCTTTAACGACGATTTCGTCGATGAGTACGCCTCGCCGGACTACGCTGATAGCTATTCCTATGCCATGCGCCAGGCGGACTTAAATTCAGACGGCGTACTCGACCCGTTTTACGAGCAGTCGCAAGGCGGGTATGCCAGCGACTTCTACGCCCTGAACGGCGCGGACAGCTATTCGAGCCTGATGGACTTCACATTGCCGACCGACACCAACGGAGACTTCGCCTATTGCACGGGACGCTCTTATCTAAAAGTCGGTTACTCTTTTGCCGATGATCCGCAGTTGGCCTTTATCGGCCAGTTTCACACCGTAGGTTCGACCGAGGGCCGGATCGAGCTGCTCGACGTCAATGGCGGAGCGAGCTCCGGCGTGCTGGCGACTTTTGATCTGGGCGAGTCCGGGACCGCGCAGTACGGCGTGGCCGATTTGGGCGGCGATGGCGCAATGGATCTGGTCGTGGTGGCCAAGGCGTCAACCTGGACCGGCAGCGAGTGGCAGTACAACTACACGCTCTACGTCTATTCCGGCGCCGACCTGAGCCTGATCTATTCCTACAACCTGGGAGTGCTGGCCACCAACTCGATCAATCTCTACACCTATTACGACCTGACCGGCGATTGGCACCCCGAGATTTTACTCAGGGAGTACACGGGTACGGGCGAGAGATATTACCTGTTCGAGTGCGACAGCAGCGACTGCACCGACCCGACGACCATCGAGTTCGGCGCAAACGAATATTTCAGCTTCTTGGGCCCAATGCTCTGAGGCGATTGATGAACCAACGGCGCTCGATTTTGCTTTGGCTGCTGCTGATTGCGCCGGCCGCGCTGCTGCTCTGCCTGGGTTGCGCGGGCGACGATGACGACGATCTTGACGACGACGATGCGGCGTCCTGGCATTCGATGGACTCGCCCAGCGCCAGCCATCTGTTCGAGCTGTGGGGCGCCGATGCGAACAACGTGTTTGCCGGTGGCGGGGCTGATGACGCGCCAATGATCCTGCGCTACGACGGAACCCAGTGGACGCAACAGCAGGTCGGCGATGATCTGCCCCAGGCCTCGGTGAGCTGCATCTGGGGCAGGGCGTCGGACGATGTGCACGCGATCGGCGACTTTGGCAACGGCGCATCCCTGTTCTGGCTGCATTACGACGGCGCACAGTGGACGCAACAGCAGCTCGACGAAGCGATCGACGAGCCGTTCAACGCGACGCAGGCATTGCCCGCAGGCCGGGCCGTGGCCGTGACCAGCCGGGTCTTTGAGTTCGACGGCCAAGACTGGTCCGCGATTTACGGCGAGACCCACGATGCCGCGTTGCTCGACATCTGGGCTGATGACGCCCAAGTGTTTGCTGTGGGCGCGCAGGGCCGCATTGCGCACTTCGACGGCGCGAACTGGTCCGAGCACAGCGTGGGCAACGACTACATCCTCTACGGCGTGTGGGGCGCGTCCGGCGACGATGTCTACGCAGTGGGGCAGGGGGCCGATTCAAGCGCGATCTTCCACTTTAACGGCGCATCCTGGTCGGCTTTGCGCGAGCTCGAGTTCGTGCCCGCCGACATCTGGGGCGCGTCCGCCGATCAGATCTTCGTGGTCGGCCTGGGCGGCAATATCCTGCACTTTGACGGCGCAACCTGGAGCGCCATGGACTCCGGCGTGAGCGAAGGCCTGCAAGCGATCTGGGGCGCGTCAGCCGACGACGTGTTCGCCTCGGGCCTCAACGGAACGCTGCTGCACTACTGCAACTAGGTACGGCGACCCGTCGCGTTTTCCAGTATTAGCGATCCCGAAACAGGTACGGGACGACAATATACGCAATAAGATAGTGTTAAATCTTGTGTGCCCTACTTCTTATAGATCCCCGCGCCGATCCACCATGTGTCGTCGATCTTGATCACATAGCTTGTTTTCTGAGCGAGCTGGCCGTTGTTGGGATTTACGTAGGAGTATTCGTCAAAGCCCTGGCCCTTGTCGCGGGCGGTTTCCAGCAGGTTCTTGATGAACGGCACCCCGTTGACGTCCTTGTCCGCCAGGGTGTTGGTCCCCACGCGCTCGGGCCGCAGGGCGTGCGCTAGGCACATGCCGTCGAAGTTGTAGGCGAACACGTAGACATCGCCGACCGTGAACTTGCCGTTCTTGTCGTTGAACACAACAAGCGCCGCATCCTTGCCCTCCAGATTGGCAAAAGCAGCGGCCTGATTCACGAAAACGACCAGCTCGTCAGGGTTCGTCGGCGCGACGAGCTTGTCCTGGGCTGCCAAAACCGAAGCCGCGGCCAACGTCAGCAAAAGAACCCACAATGCGATATTCTTCATTAATCAACCTCCTGGAAAAATAATATCACTTTTTCGCCTTTTTCGCAGAATAACTTGACCATACGGCGAATATATTCTATTGGAATTGGTGGAGGTTTTTATTTAAACCATGGGATGGTATTTAACTCAAGATTTTGTTGTACAAGTATTGATTCCCGTATTGGGGATAATTGTTGCACTTAGTTGTACTTATATCTCAATACAATTAGTACGTATTGGTCTGAAACACCGGGGGAAAGTCGAGCCTATTGTATCGGAACCATTGGAAATCTCTCCCACCTTCGACCTCTCCGCTATCTACGCCCCCGCCTCGTTTCACGGCCGGGAAAAGGAATTGGACGCGATCGAGGCGCTGCTGCAAGAGCATCGCGTGCTTACCCTGTTGGGCATGGGCGGCATCGGCAAATCAGTGCTGGCGTGCAAAGCGGCCGAGCGGGTCAAGGACCGCTTCGACGCTGTCTGGGGCTTCAGCTTCAAGACCGACACAACCCTGCAAAATTTTCTTAACGAGATCGGGAAGAGGCTCCTGGGCAAGGGTGCAATAGAGGGGCTATCTGGGGAAGAGCTAGAAACGGATGTGCTCAATGGCTTAGCCGATGCCCGCCGCCTGCTGATCCTGGACAATTTTGAGACCGTGCTGCATGCCCAGGAACACGGCGATACTGACGTTGACGCGCTGCTCGGATTTCTCAACCGAATCAGTCCAAACGCGACCCTGCTGATCACATCCCGCGAGGCTCCCACGCATTTAACGGGAGAGAAAACTATCCAAGTTCCGTCCCTTGACCGAGAGCCTGCGGTGGCTGTCATTCGAGACGAACTTTCCATCAAGCAAGAGGACTATAAGGCTGATGTGCTGTCCGAGATCGCGGGCAAGCTATCGGACCATCCTTTGGCCTGTCGCCTGATCGGCGGCTTCCTGGCCGAGTCATCCTTGAAACCGGATCAGGCTGTTAAACAGGCGCGGAACCTTATAACCAAGGCGCACGCTGCGAACGTAGACCCCAGCCTCAGCAGTTTTGATGGCTCCCTATCTCTGAGCCTGGACGCGCTCTCCGCTGACGAGCGCCGACTGATCGAGGCGGTATCGATCTTTGAGGGGCCGTTCACTGCCGAGGCTGCGGGATTTATAGCTGAGCTTGACGAGCCCATTCCAGTTCTCGACCGCCTCTGCCGCCGCAGCCTGGTCGAGTGCGGGAAAGTGCCGCACTACCCCAAGGTCGAGGTCTACACGAT
>JAVCCG010000110.1 GCA_030765605.1 Candidatus Alcyoniella australis | reverse complement strand
GATCTTCTTAAGCTTCATCATCCCGGTCTACGTTGTGCTCTCGATGCAGGCCAACTGGCTCCAGAGCGACAAGACCCGCATCAGCATGACCCTGCTCTTCCCGCTGGTGGTGATGCTCGCCTGCGGACTGGCGTTCGTGGTGCGCTCGCTGCTGGCCAAGAAGCTCGCCGCGCCCCTGGCGCTGGTGGCGCTCACGCCGCTGCTGATATTTTTACCGCGGGCAGCGGCCAGGCTCGATTTTGAGACCACCGATTTCTACCAGCACTGGAACATGCTCTACGCCCAGGAGTCCGAGCAGTATCACCAGGTGGTCGCACGCGCCACCACCAGCGTGGGCCTGCTGCCCGACTACGGCCGCATCGACCGCGAGATCGACAGCGGACTCAAACGCGGGCTGCTCAAGCTCAACGAGCACATGCTGTTCTTCACTGCTCCCGAGATATCGGAACACCTGTTTCTCTACCGCGACTGGGGCCTGCTGTTTCCAGACGACTACAGCGTGAAGCCGCGTAGTTGCGATGGCGAGCCAATGCTGCTGAGCATCGATCTGAACACCATCGGCGACCCATCCGGCCCAGCGGTGCAACTGGTCGATTCCGCGGACGGGGAGCGCATGGCCGTTGACCTCAGCGTCCAGCGAATAAAAATGCTGCCGCACTTCGACCGTGTCCTGCTCGCCTGGCAGGATCAGCCGGTCTCGATCAACGTTGACCTGGAACGTGCGCCGTTTAGCTGGTCGGACCGCACGAGTACGGTTATCGACCTCAACCTCTACTCGACATCCGCAGGCCAGTTGAGCCTACCCCATCATCCCGAAACAATGGACAACGTAGATCCCGACGATCCACAGGGCGCGCCGGGTCCGGGTTTGCCGTCGATCTCGCCGCGCCGCTATATCCCGGCCGACTTCTCCGATGGACGGCTGCTGCTGCGGGTGCGGGCCGGTTGCCCGCTGATAGTGCGTAACTGGATCATCAACCACGCCGACTCAACCGTGTTGCGTGTAGATGTTTTTGAGCTTTGCTGGGACGGGGACGTTCCTACGGGAATGCGCTTCCGCTTTAACGAGCCGCGGTTCTATTTCTGATCAGGGTTGATCGACGACCAACGATTGCCGCAGTTCTGCGGCCTGTTGCCGGAAGTATCCGCACTCCCAGCCGTCGGTGATCCCCTGCGGGCAGGCGATGTCGACGTCGAGCAGTTTGTTGGCTTGGTCGGGCTTGTCCATTTCAATGTACAGCTCGGCCAAATACACGCGGTTGCGGTAGACCCAGGGAAAGGCCTGCAGCGCACGCTGGTACGCCTGCTGCGCGCGCTGTCGGTCGCGTAGCGGCCAGGGCACGAGCTGGTAGAAGCGGCCCAGTCCGATGCACGGCCCGGCGTAGTCGAACAGCGGCTGTTGTTGATAGCAGTACTCGAGCTCGTCGCGCAACCGGTTGCCGACCCCCTGGGCCAGCGCCTTGACCACGCTGATGCTGTCGGCGTATTCGGCCATACACAGCGCGTTGTAGTAGTGCCCCTCAATCGCATCGGGCGCGAGCAGCAACGCCTTACTCGCGTAGTCCATGCCGCGCGCGCCAAAGCGTCCGTCGACCTGCGGATCATCTGAGCGGTCGCAGATCCAATAGCAGGCGCGCGCCGCGCGCCACAGCAGGCCATAGTTTAGGGGATCGTTTTTCAGGGTGGCGTCGAGCAACTCCAGCGAGCGCAAAGCATTGCGCCGACCGCCGTCGCGGGTGCTCCACAGCTCGTCGACCTGTATTGCGATTTCGTCCGTGCTGTCGGCAAAGGCGCTCGACGCGATCAGCGCGCAGAGCGCAACGAGAACAAGCAGTGCGCGCCTCAGCGCAGCAACCCCTCCACCGCGGCCAGGGCTTGCTCGATGCCGCCGGGATCCTTGCCGCCGGCCTGGGCCATGTCGGCCCTGCCGCCGCCCGATCCGTCGATCGCCGGTGCGATGGCGCGGATAATATCGTTGGCGTTAAAGCGGTCGGTCAGATCGTCGGTGACCATCGCCAGCAGCAGCGCCCTGCCCCCGGACTCGGCGCCGATCACCACCACTCCAGACTTGAGTCGGTCGCGGACCTGTGTGCCGAAGTTGCGCAGTCCCTTGGGGTCGTCAAGGTCGATCTTCACGGCAAGCAGCTTGATCCCGTTGACGTCCTTGACGTTGTCGTAGATGTCCGAGCCGCCAGCCGATGCCATTTGGGCCTGGATTTTCTCGATCTCGCGCTCCAGGCCCTTGATGCGTCCCAGGGCGCGCTCGGTGCGTTCCACCAGTTCGTCCTCGTTGGCCTTGAGCAGCGTCGCGGCCTCGCGCACGCGCTCACGGTAGCGGCGGGACAGCTCCAACGCTCCGAGCCCGGTGCGGGCCTCGATGCGCCGCACGCCCGCGGCCACGCTGGACTCCGATGTGATCAGCAGCGAACCGATCTCGCCGGTGCTGCGCGCGTGGGTTCCGCCGCACAGTTCTTGCGACACGCCCTCAACGCTGAGTACGCGCACGCTCTGGCCGTACTTTTCGCCGAACAGCGCGGTCACGCCCGCCTCGAGCGCCGCGTCGAGGGGCATCGTCTCCCAGCTCACCAGTCGATCATCGAGGATCAGCTCGTTGGCGATGATCTCGATGCGTTCCAGTTCGCGCGGCTCGATTGCCGCGTAGTGCGTGAAGTCGAAGCGCAGCCGCTCGGGCGTAACCAGGCTGCCCGCCTGCTTGGCGTCGGGTCCGAGTACGGTCTGCAACGCGTGGTGCAGTAAATGCGTGGCCGTGTGGTTGCGCTGGATCGCCGCGCGCCGTTCGCGGTCGACCTCGAGGCTCGCGCTGTCGCCGAGCTTGACCTCACCGCGCAGCAGCTTGGCGCGGTGGGCCACCAACCCCTGGGCCGCATAGACCGCGTCGCGCACCTCGGCCAGAAAGCCGCTGCCCACGATCTTACCCGCGTCGCCGACCTGGCCGCCCATCTCGGCGTAGAACGGCGTGCGGTCGCAGACGATCTCGATCTCTTCGCCCTGCCGCGCCGATTCGACGCGCTGTCCGTCGCGGATCAGTCCGACCACCCGCGCTTCGAGCACGAGGTTGTCGTAGCCCACGAACTGGGTCGGCCCCGCTTCGGCCGCGAGCTCGGCGTAGGCCGACGACACCTGCTGCTCGCCCGAACCGCTCCAAGCCTTGGCGCTGGATTGGCGTTGTTTGGCCATCGCCTGTTCAAAGCCCGGCTTGTCCACGCTGAAACTTTTATCGCGGCCGATGTCCTCGACCAGGTCCAGCGGGAAACCGAAAGTGTCGTAGAGCTTGAACGCCAGTTCGCCGTCGAGTACGCGCTCGGATCCCAGCCGCTCGATCTGCTCGTTGAGCAGCTTCAGTCCGTTCTCCAACGTGCACAGGAAGCGTTGTTCCTCGTGCTTGACCACGCGCGCGATGTAGCTGGTGCGCTCGACCAGCTCGGGATACGCCGGCTGCATCACGTCGACCACCGCGCCACAGATCTGGTAGAGAAACGGCTCGTTGAGCCCGATCAGCACGCCGTGACGCGCGGCGCGGCGCATGATCCGACGAAGCACATAGCCGCGCCCCTCGTTGCTGGGCAACACGCCGTCGCCGATTAAGAAGGTCGTGGCGCGGGCGTGATCGGCGATCACGCGCTGGCTGACGTCGGCCTCGTCCTCGCCGCTACGGTATCCCTTGCCGCTGACGCGACCGATCTGCTCGATGATCGGCAGAAACAAATCCGAGTCGTAGTTTGAGGGCTTGCCCTGCAGCACCGCGGCGATCCGCTCCAGGCCGGCGCCGGTGTCGATGCTCGGCGCGGGCAGCGGCAGCAGCTCGCCGCCGGGCTGATCGCGCTGGTACTGCATAAACACCAGGTTCCACAGCTCAAGGAAGCGGTCGCCCTCGACGTAGGGGTCGTCCGGGCCGAACTCGGGCCCCTGGTCGAAGAGGATCTCGGAGCACGGGCCACAGGGGCCGGTCTCGCCCATCGCCCAGAAGTTGTCCTTCTCGCCCATCCGCAGTACGCGATCGGCCGCAACGCCGGTTACTTCGACCCACAGTTGCGCGGCCTCGTCGTCCTGCTCAAAGACCGTGGGGTACAGCCGGTCGGGGTCCAGGCCGTATTCGCGGGTCAGCAGTTCCCAGGCAAAGCCGATCGCCTCGCGTTTGAAGTAGTCGCCGAAGCTGAAGTTGCCCAGCATTTCGAAAAACGTGTGGTGCCGCGGAGTGCGGCCGACGTTCTCAAAGTCGTTGTGCTTGCCCGAGACGCGCAGGCACTTCTGGCTGGTGGTCGCGCGCGTGGAGCCGATGCGCGAACGCCCGACGAACACGTCCTTGAACTGCACCATCCCCGCGTTGGTGAACAGCAGGGTCGGATCCCCCGCGGGCACCAACGGGCTTGAGGGGAGCACCGCGTGGCCGTGCTGTTTGAAGTACTCGAGGAACCTGCTGCGAATCTCGTGACCGTTCATCGGCTGTTGAACCCTATTTCTGGAAGCGCTCGATCACCATGTCGCCCTTCTCGGCGACCTCGTCGTAGTTCGAGTCGTCGCCGGTGGTGACGCCGGAGACGCGCATCTCGAAATCGCCGGGGTTGCTGCTGTTGGCCAACGCCTCCTCGCGGGTGATCATGCGCCGCATGTACAGGTCCATCAGCGCCATGTCGAAAGTCTGCATGCCATAGGTCGAGTAGCCCTGGGCCATCGTGTCGTTGAGCTCGGGGGTCTTCTTCCGGTCGCGGATGCAGTCGCGCACGCGCGCGGTGGAGACCAGCACCTCAACCGCCGGAACGCGCCCCTTGCCGTCCATCCGCGGAATCAGCCGCTGGCAGATTACAGCCTTGAGCACCGAGGCGAGTTGGAAGCGGATCTCCTCCTGCTGGTACGCCGCAAAGAACGAGATGATGCGGTTGACCGTCTCCATCGCGTCCATCGTGTGCACGGTGGAGAGCACCAGGTGGCCGGTCTCGGCGGCCATCAGCGCGGTCTGGATCGTCTCCATGTCGCGCATCTCGCCCACGAGAATCACGTCCGGATCCTGGCGCAGGGCGCTGCGTAGCGAGTCGACGAAGTTCAGCGTGTCGAAGCCGATCTCGCGCTGGGAGATGATGCTCTTCTTGTCGCGCAGCAGGAACTCGATCGGGTCCTCGATGGTGATGATGTGGCAGGTGCGGTTCTCGTTGATGTGCTGCACCATCGACGCCAGGGTCGTGCTCTTGCCCGAGCCGGTAGTGCCGGCGACCAGCACCAGGCCGCGGCCCTCCATCGAGATCTTCTCCAACGTCTTGGGCAATCCGAGCTGGGAAAACGCAGCGACCTGAAACGGAATCAGCCGCATACTGATCGCCACGGTCCCGCGCTGTTGGAAAACGTTGGTGCGGAAACGCCCCACGCCGGGCACCGAGTAGGCCAGGTCGACCTCGCAGTTCTCGCGGAAACGCTGCACCTGACGCTCGGACATCATCACCTTGGCCATCGCCGAGATCTGCTGCGGTGTCAGCCGCTGCGTCTTGGGATGCTGAACCAGCTTGCCGTCGACGCGGAACACCGGCGGCATGCCCGGCTTCAAGTGCACGTCGCTGGCGCCCTTCTCCACGGCGATTTTGAGGATATCGTTGAGCTCCATCGTCCCTACTCCGTTATTTTTCGGGCTCGGCCGGCGCCTCGGGCTCGGCCGGCGCCTCGGGTTCGGCCGGCGCCTCGCGCACGGCCTCTTTGCCCAGCGGCTCAATCTCGTAGACCAGGCGCAGCTTGTTCTCCAGCTCGAAGGCAATGTCCGGGTTGCTCAGTAAAAATTCCCGGGCTTTCTCGCGCCCCTGGCCGATGCGGTGCTCACCGTAGGAGTACCAGGTGCCGCTCTTGTCGACCAGGCCGTTGGCCACACCCAGGTCGATCAGCTCGCCGGTCTTGCTGATCCCCAGGCCGTAGATGATGTCGAACTCGGCGTCGCGGAACGGCGGGGCCAGCTTGTTTTTAACCACCTTGACCCGCGCGCGAGAACCGAGCACCTCCTGACCGGACTTGATCATCCCGATGCGTCTGATGTCGAGGCGCACCGAGGAATAAAATTTGAGCGCATTGCCGCCCGGCGTGGTCTCCGGGTTGCCGAACATCACGCCGATCTTCATCCGGATCTGGTTGATGAACATTAACGTCGTGGTCGAGCGCGCGATGACCGCGGTCAGTTTGCGCAGGGCCTGGGACATCAGCCGCGCCTGCAGCCCGACGTGGATGTCTCCCATGTCGCCTTCGATTTCGGCTTTGGGAGTCAGGGCGGCCACCGAGTCGATGACCACGATGTCCACCGCGCTGGAGCGCACCAAGACCTCGGCGATCTCCAGCGCCTGTTCGCCGTTGTCCGGCTGGCTGAGCAGCAGATCCTGGGTGTGGACGCCCAGCCTGCGCGCGTAGGAGACGTCCAGGGCGTGCTCGGCGTCGATGAACGCCGCCACGCCGCCGGTGCGCTGAGCCTCGGCCACCACGTGCAGCGCCAAGGTGGTCTTGCCCGAGGACTCGGGGCCGTAGATCTCGACCACACGCCCCCGTGGCACCCCGCCGATGCCCAAGGCAACGTCCAGGCCCAGCGATCCGGTAGAGATCGACTTGATCGGCACCACCGCCTGGCTGTCCCCCAGACGCATGATCGAGCCCTTGCCGAACTGGCGTTCGATCTGGGTGATCGCCGTATCCAGAGCGGAATTCTTCTTGTCGCCCAACTGCTTCGATTCCTTAGCCATGGATGTACTCCTGGTTTTTTTCACATAAAACAGGCGAGTTTATATATCACGCCATCTTGTAGCGGGCAAGACAAGTGTAGCGCGCACCGCCGGGCAGCAGCTGGCTTTGATAGAGCACGATCCGCCGCGCCTCGAGCACCCCCAGATCGGCCTGCGAGCCCGCCTCGACCGCTTTGATCAGCTCGCCCAGTCGTCGGGGAGAACGCACCCGACCCAAAGTCAGGTGCGGCGAGAACCCGCGTCGCTCCGGTTCAAACCCCAGGCGCGCCAGGCGCTGCTCCACGTCCCGTTGCACGGCGCACAGCGCGTCTAGGTCGCCCTCGAGCCCGGCCCAGATCACCCGCGGCCGCCGCAGATCGGGGAAAGCGCCCAATCCCTTGACCCGCAGGGTCCGACCGCGATGCGCAGCAACGCACTGCTCGAGCTCAGCGCTGATATCGGGAACCAGCCGCTCGTGGGTATCGCCGAGAAACTTGAGAGTAAGGTGGATCGACCCGGGCCTGGTCCAACGCAGATCAGCATTGCTCCGGGCCAGGTTGTTCTGGGCTTGTTCCAGGCGTGAGCGCAAATCGTCGTCAAGGGGGATCGCCACGAACAGCCGCCGTTGCGTCAAGAATCGCTCTCCTGGATTCCGAGCATCTGCCTGCGCAATCGTTCGAGGGCGGACCAGGCGCTGACCATTCGCACCCGCGCGCGATCCCAGGGGAAGCGCTGCTTCCAGGCCCAAGATTGGTCCGGCGTAGACAGGCTGATCCAGACCGTGCCCACGGGCTTATCCTCGCTGCCGCCCTCGGGTCCGGCGATGCCGGTCACGCCGATGCCGAAGTCCGCGTCGGCCTGCTCGCGGATGCCGCGCGCCATGGCCAAAGCCACCGGCTCGCTCACCGCGCCGTGCTCCTCGATCAACTCCAGCGGCACGTCGAGCATCTCGACCTTAGAGCGGTTGGTATAGGTCACCGCGCCGCGCATGAAGACCGCCGAGCTTCCCGGCAGGTCGGTGATCAGCTTGGCGATCAGCCCGCCGGTGCAGCTCTCGGCCAGCGCCAGGGTCTGGCCGCGCTCGATCAGCATCCGGGTTACGACCTCGGGCAACGCAGCCTCGCCCGCCGCGTAAACGTAGCGGCCGACCACCGAGCGCACGTGGCGCTCGCACTCGTCGAGCTCGTCCAGCGCACCGTGGCCCGCGGCGCGCAGGGTCAGCAGGATCTCGGGGAACCCGGCCTTGTACCCCAGCTCCACGTCCCCTTGGTAAGGATTTTTACGCAGCAGATCCGAGAGCCCGGACTCGGTCATACCGAAGGTACGCAGCAGTCGCAGCTCGATCGGCGGCCCGAGATCGAGCAGTTCATATAGCCGCGGCAGTAGCTCGTTCTCGAGCATCGCTGCGCACTCGAACGGCGGCCCGGGCAGCACCGCCACCTGCGCTTGGGCGACCGCAACGATAAATCCCGGGGCCGTGCCCTTGGAGTTGGGCAGCACAATCGCGCCCTGCGGCAACTGGGCCTGCTTGACGTTGCTGCGCGGCATGACAAAGCCCATCGCGGAGAAGCGTTGTTCGAGCTGCGCTAGGAGCTGCTCGTCGAGCTCCAGTTCGAGACCCGCGGCCTGGGCCACTGCGCTGCTGGTCAGATCGTCCTCGGTGGGCCCCAGCCCGCCGGTGACCACCACCAGCTCGACCTCGCGCGCCGCGCGCAGTACCGCGGCCGTAATCGCCCCGGAATCGTCGCCCACCAGCTCCACGCGCTCGATTGCCACTCCCCGGCTGGAGAGCGCCTGAGCGATAAGCGGCGAGTCCGCGTCGCGGGTCTTACCCGCGACCAGTTCGGCCCCGGTGGCGATCAGTACCGCTCGCGGGCCCACTTAGATCCATCCGGCGCAGAGCAGCAGCTGCATGGCGATGCCGGCGTAGAGCCCGGCGAACACGTCGTCGAGCATCACGCCCCAGCCGCCGCCGAGCCGTTTGTCGATACGCCGTGCTGGAAACGGTTTGACGATGTCGAAAAAGCGGAACAGCAGAAAACCGTATATCGCCGCGCGCAAAGTAAACGGCGCGAGCAGCATCGTCACTAGGAATCCGACCACCTCGTCGATCACGATCTGGCCCGCGTCCTTCTTGCCGAAATGTCCCTCGGCCCAGGCTGCGGCGAGCACGCCGATGAACAGCAGCGCGATCGTGCTCAGGGCGTACAGCGGCCATCCCAGCTGATAGAAAATGATCCAAACCGGGATGCCGGCCAGCGTGCCGAAAGTGCCGCTGATGATCGGCGCCTCGCCCAGGCCCGCGCCGGTGGCAATGAAGTACAGCATGCGTTCTTTGGCGTTCATCACTCGCCTCCTGTGGCGCCCGAGTCGTGGGGGTTGGTCGGCAGCCCTTGCTCCGCTGCATCGGGCTGCGGCGTGGGCTCGTTCGCAACAACGGGCTGCTCCGCGACCTCAACGCTCCGTCCGGACGGCGGCGTCAGGGGCTGTGCGTTTTGATCGAGGTTCATCTGCGCCATGCGCTCGCGCGCGTACTGCTGGAACTGCGTCAAATATTCGGGCTTGAGCGGCTCGGTCGAGGGCAGCTTCTCGCGCAATGGATTGACGAAGTGCCCGTTCTTCTTCATGCGGAAGTCCAGGTGCGGCCCGGTGGACATTCCGCTGGAGCCCACGTAGCCGATCACCTGCCCCTGTTTGACGCGCACGCCGCGCTTGACCCCGCGTCCGTACTTGCTCAGGTGGGCATAGCAGGTGTTGTAGTTGTTGATGTGCCGGATCTCGACGTACCTGCCGTAGCCGCCCTTGCGCCCGGCAAAGACCACGGTGCCGTCGGCCACCGCGCGCACCGGCGTGCCGGTGGGTGCGGCGTAGTCGATCCCCTGATGCGGCCGCACGATGCCCAAAATCGGATGCTTGCGATGCATGGTGTAGCCCGAGCTGATCCGGCGATAGTTCAGCGGAGCCTTGAGGAACGCCCGGCGCAGACCCTCGCCCGCGAGGTTGTACCAGCCGGCCTTGCCCTGGGGGTCGGTCCAAGACACCGCGGAGTGCGGCTCGTCGTGCACCACGGCCACCGCCGAGACAATCCCGCCGTACTTGTAGAATCGTCCGTGATCGTACTTGTGCTCGAGCAACAGCGTGTAGTCATCGCCCGGTTGTTGCTCCATGAAAAAGTCGATGTCGTACTCGAAGATCTCGATCAGGTTGCCGGTGGTGCGGTCGTCCAGCCCCGATTGCTTGGCGTCCCACCACAAACTGTTCTCGACCTTGAAGCTGTAGGGGGTGAGCAGCACGTCGAGTTCCATCTCGCGCATCTGCGCGACGAATCCCTCGTCATTGCGGCTTACGATCAGCGTGCGCTCGTCGTCGGGCTCGTAGACCAGGCTCATCAGCCGTGCGGGCTCGCCCTGAACGTCGAGCAGCAGCTTATCGCCCACGCGGACTTTAGCCAGATCGTAGTGCTCGGATGCGGCGCCGAGCAGAGCGTGGATCTCGGTCGCGGTCACTCCCCTGTCGAGCAGGATCTGGTACACGGTCTGATCGCGCTCGACCGTCACCGTCTCACCCTTGATCTGCTGCGGCCGTTCGGGCAGTTCGACCAGCCGCGCCAGGGCCGCGTGCTGCTCGTGCAGATCCTGTTGCACAAGCAGCTGCTCGCGCTTGTGCGACAGGTGGATCACCGCTGCGACCACCACCAGGATGGCGATCAGCGCCAAAACCGATTTGAACTTCACTTATGCGCTCCCGAATTCAGTGGCGCTGATCAGCCCGCCGCCGCTGGGCGCGCTGCGCACCGCGTCGATAATCGCCCCGGATACCGCGTCGGCGGCCAGCACTCCGACCCGCGTCTGGTCGGCGCTCACCTGGCCCAGGGACAGGGCAAAAACGATGTCGCCGTCGTAGGGGCTCCAGGCCGGGACCACACAACGCGCCATACCGGCCTGGGCCATGCGCGCCACGCGGTTGGCCTCGATCTTGTCCAGCGCTGCGTTGGTGAACACCGCGACCAGCACCGTGTTCTCGACCGGCCCCAGGCGCGAATCCGCGTCATAGGCCAGTCGGTCCGGAGTGAATATCTCGCCCGGGCTTTGCGGGTCGCGCGCGCCGGCAACGGGTCGGCAGCCGGTCGGGTCGTAGACGCAGCCAAAGGCGTTGACCACGGCCAGGGCGAAGACGATCAGCTCGCCGGATTCCACGCTCGCCGAGCCGATCCCCGATTTCATCGCCTGCTCGATACCCAGGTACTTGCCCACGGCAATGCCGGTCCCCGCGCCGATTGCGCCGACCTGATAATCCGCGGACGCGGACTCGCACGCTTGACGCGCCATCTGCGGAGTGGGCCGCGCCCGCGCGTCGCCCAACCCCAGGTCGAAGACCACGGCGCAGGGCACGATCGGCACCTGGGCGTAGACCGTGTTCTGGCCGATCTCGCGCTCGGCCAGATAGTCGAGCACGCCGGTCGAGGCGCCGGTGCCAAAGGCGCTGCCGCCGGCAAAGCACAGGCCGTGCACGCGCTGGACCACGTGCAGCACGTCCAACGAGTCGCACTGGCGCGTGCCCGCGGCAAACCCGCGCACGTCCATTCCGGCCACTGCCCCATCAACGGTCAGCATCACCGTGACGCCCGTCAGTGCGGATTGGTCCTGAGCGTTTCCAATGGTGAGTCCGGGGAGCGGTATGCGGCGGTTGATCGGCATTTGGCCCAATTTAGATGCCGTCCGAGGGGCTGTCAATCGACGGTCGTCAGCAGCAGCCGGATCGGCGGATTCGGGTCGTAGCTTAAATAGCGCTCGCGGTACAGGCTCCAGTTGCGCATAACGTATTTGACGTAGTTGCGCGTCTCGCGCAGTGGGATCAGCTCCACGGCCGCGGCCTGCTCCATCCCGGAAAAGCGCGGCCACCACTTGGCCGCGTTGCCCGGACCGCCGTTGTACGAGGCCACGGTGCGCACCGCGTCGTTGTCCGCGATTCCCTGCAAATGCCCGATGTACCAGCAGCCCAGGGCGATCGACACATCGGGCTGGTACAGCAAGGCGTGCTTGTAGCGCTCGAGCACGCCGAGCTTGCGCGCGATGTACTTACCCGTGGAGGGCATAACCTGCATCAGGCCGCGCGCGCCCGAACGGCTGGTGACCCCGCTTTGGAACGCGCTCTCCTGGCGCATCAACCCCATCATCAGGTAGGGATCCACGCCGTTGTCCTCGGCCATCAACTTGACCGTCTCAAAGTACGGCTTGGGCAGCCGCAGGCTCCACAGCACGCCATGGGGATCGGGCAACCCGCTGAGCCCGGCCAGGCGCTGCGCGTAGTTGGCCACGATCAGACTGCTCAGCAGCTGCTGCTCGTCCCACAGCGCCTCAGAGAGCAAAGCCGATGCGCTTACTCCGCCGTAGTCCCGCGCGCTGCGCAGCGCCTGCACCTCGAGCTGGGCCTGATCGATCAACCCCATGGCCAGCTGCTCGCGCAGCCGCAGCAAATGGAAGGCCGCGAATCCCTCCTCTTGCGCCTGCGCCGTGTGGACCAACCCCGCTGCATCGTCCGTCGTGGGCAGGGCCATGCCCGCGGGCGCCAGCGCGCCCAGGGACGGGGCCGCGCCGCCCAAATCGAATCGCTCGGAGCGGACCAGCGGCGGCACGCCCATGGACCGCAGTCGTTCACGCGCCAGCAGACCGTAGTACTCGTGCGGCCCCTGGTCGAGCACCGCGAAGTAGCCCAGGGCCGCGCCGGGCCGGTCGCCGCGCGCCTCACAAGCACGGGCCGCCCAGAACAGGGCGCGCTGCACGTCCTCAGAGTCGCTTTCCACATCGGCCGATGCCTCCAGCGCCCGCACCGCGTTGCTGTACTGCCCGGTCATGTACGAGGCAAAGCCGCCGCGCCACAGGGCATCCCCCCGACGCTCGAACTGCTCGAAATTCTCGGCGCAGTACAAAAACAGCTCTGCCGCTGAAACGAAATCGTGAGCGTCCCAAGCCGCGTCCGCCAAGTCGTAGGCAGCCCAGGCTGCCCAGTGGCTCTGGGGGTAGCGCTCCAACAACGCGGCCTTGCGTTGGTCGGCCTCGGAGTCGGAGAGCAGCGGCGTCGAGAGGTAGAGCGCCGCGGCCACCCACTGCTCGTGCTGCTTATACTCGGCGAGCACCTTGTTGAACAGCTCCAACGCCTTGTCGCGATCGCGCCTGTTGCGCGACTTGCTCAATCGATTGGCGTAGTAGACCGTGGCCTCGGCCGCCGCGGCCCCACGCGCCCCACGCTCGATAAGCTGCTGACCGTAATAGCCCGCGGTCCGCGGATGATCGCGGCCAAAGTGGCTGCGCGCCACCTCGAGTAGTTCCTGCGACGAGAGCTTTGGTTGGGACGCGAGTTCACGACTTTGCAGCAACCGCAGCCGCTGCTGTGCCTCGTCGTGCCAACGATTTCCCTTGAACATCGCGGTGAGCAGCAAGTACTCGTGAGCCGCGGCCGCGTATTGGCCGCGCCCCTCCAGGGCTCGCGCGCGGATAAAGCGCAGCCGTGAGTCGCCGGGATGCTCCTGCGCTTCGAGCTGCTGCGTGGCGAGCTGCTCGGCCCGGGAGTAGCTCCCCAGATCGATCAGCGCGTAGAGCTGTAGTTCCTGCGCCTGCTCCACAAGTCGGCTGTACCCATCCAGCTCGATCAGCCGCTGGGCGAAATCGAGCACCTGCCCTGGACTGTCCAGCCGCTGGGCACACAGCGCAGCGTAGTACAGCAGGTAATCCTCCATTTCCGCGTAGCGCCCGCACAGACCCTCGAACCCGGCCAGGGCCCGATCATAACGGCCGCGCTCAAAGGCCGAGTGGGCCGCGTTGAACTCGCTGCGGCACAACTCGATCCGGGATTGATCAGAATCGGCCGCAGCCGTGCAAGACAGCGCCAGCAGCACGACCAACAGCACGCGAAAAATACGGGGTCTGAGCATTGTCTTGGGGGTATCACAACGCGCGGCGCAGCACAATCGCTTGCCCCACAGCCGCCAGATGGCTAAAAATCGGATTGATGAAGATCGCAGTGGTGCAAATCGACGTGCTCAACGGCCAACGCGAGGAAAACCTGCGGCGCATCGAGCGCCGTTTGCGTACAATCGACGTCGAGCTGGCGGTGCTGCCCGAGCTGGTCACCAGCGGCTATTTATTCGCCGACCGTGCAAGCCTGCTGCCGCTGGCCGAACCGGCCGCACCCGGCGCGCCGAGCTTCGAGCTGCTTAAGCGCCTGGCCCGGCGCAGCTCAATGCACATTGTGGCCGGTTTTCCCGAACTATGTGAAGACCGGATTTACAACTCGGCGATGCTCGTGGGCCCCGAGGGGCTGGTCGGGGTCTATCGCAAGACCCACCTGTTCGACCGCGAGCACAGCCTGTTCGACCCCGGCGACAGCGGCTTTAGGGTCTTCGACCTGCCCGGACTGAGACTGGGGATAATGATCTGTTTCGACTGGGCCTTCCCCGAATCGGCGCGTAGCCTAGTGCTGGCCGGCGCGCAGCTTATCGCCCACCCGGCCAATCTGGTGCTGCCCTATTTCCAGAATGCGTCGATCACCCGCGCGCTGGAGAACAGGCTGTTCATCGCCACGGCCAACCGCATCGGCATCGAGCGCGTGGACGACCAGGAGCTGACCTTCACCGGCCGCAGCCAAATCGTGGCCCCGGACGGCCGGGTGCTGGCGCGCGCCGACGGCAAACGGAGCCGCACGTTGCTCGTGGATATTGATCCGCGCCAGGCCGACGACAAGCACCTGACCCCGCGCGATCATTTACTCCAGCGGCGGCGGCCCGAGCTGTACCGGACTACTTGAACAGTCCGAGCTGACAGCCGACGATTTTAATCTTCAGCTCGTTGGCCACGGCCCCGACTTTGCGCGGCGTGACGGCCAGACTTTCGGCGAGTTTGAACGCGGTCTTGCACGAGAGTTTTCCCTGACGGCTGGCGCGCCTGACCGCAGCCTCGATCTCGGATTTACTGGTTGTCATCTATTCCTCCTCTGATGTTGAATCGCTCTGTCCGGTGAGAATCGCGTAGACCTCGGAGCGCGGCAGGCCGAACTCGCGGGCGATCCGCGAGGCGGCCTTGGACGGCGGCTCATCGGGCCGACGAGCGCGCAGCAGCAGCGGCCGCAATGCCTCGGCCGAGAGCTCATGGTCCTCGGGCGGTGCGATCAATAGCGTGACCTCGCCCCGTGGCGGCTCGTCGTGGTAAAGCCGCTCAAGTTCGCTGAGTCGACTGCGCACGAACTGCTCGTGTTGCTTGGTCAGTTCCCGGGCCAACACGGCCCGGCGGTCGCCGAAGATCGGCAGGGCCTGGCCGCAGAGTTGGGCCAGCCGCCGCGGCGACTCGTAGATCACAACTGTCCCGGGAAAGACTGCCAGTTGCGCCAGCCGCTGCAACCGCCGGGCTCCCTTGCGCGGTAAAAAACTGGTGAAGCAAAAACGTTCCATCGGCAGGCCCGAGGCCGACAGCGCGGCGATCAGCGCCGCCGGACCGGGCAGCGGCCGGACCTCGATCCCGCGCTCGAGGGCCGCGCCGATCAGGCGGTACCCCGGGTCGCTCAATCCCGGAGTTCCCGCGTCGCTGATCAGCGCCACCCGCTGCCCCTGCAGCAGCCGCTCCAGAATCGGTTCGATTCGCTGCTGCTCGTTGTGTTCGTACAGACTGATGAGCTTGTTTTTTATATTGTGGTGGGCGAACAGTCGTGCGGCCTCGCGAGTGTCCTCGGCGCAGACCAAATCGGCCTGGGCCAAGAGTTCTACAGCACGCAAGGTGATGTCGTCGCGGTTGCCCAGAGGCGTGGCGACGATATACAGTGTTCCTTTAGATTCAAGCATTTATTAGTTCTCTGCCGTCTTGTTTGCCGTGTTGACATCAGCGGAAGGGCCGCACTAATATCGCAAGCTCGGTGCGGACGGGTCAAGGTATTTAAAAGGAGGACCCTGTGAGAATCGGAATTTTGACTGGAGGAGGCGACTGTCCCGGCCTGAATGCAGCGATCCGGGCGGTAGTACGCAAGTCCAAAATCTATGGTTGGGACTGCCTGGGTATCCTCAGCGGTTGGAAGGGATTAATGCAGCTCAACGCACGCGAGCTGGACCTGCGCAGCGTCTCGGGAATTCTGCCCAAGGGCGGCACGATCCTGGGCACCAGCCGGACTAATCCGTTTAAAGACGAAGAGGGGCCCAAGGTCGTTCAGAAGAACATCGAGCACCTGCACCTGGACGCGCTGGTGGCCATCGGCGGCGAGGACACCCTGGGCGTGGCCTCGAAGCTCCACGAGATGAACGTCCCGGTGGTCGGCGTACCCAAAACCATTGACAACGACCTGATGGGCACCGACGTCACCATCGGTTTCGACACCGCGGTAACCGTGGCCACCGAGGCCATCGACCGTATCCACACCACGGCCGAGAGTCACAACCGCGTGATGATCGTCGAGGTGATGGGTCGCCATGCGGGGTGGATCGCCCTGCGCGCCGGGATGGCCGGCGGCGCGGACGTGACGTTGATTCCCGAATTCCCGTTCAAACTCAGCGAGGTGGCCAACCTGATCATCCGCCGCCACAACCGCGGTAAAAACTTCTCGATCGTGGCGGTCAGCGAGGGGGCCAAGTTCGACGAGGCGGACGGCGAAAAGCTGATCACCCAGGGCGCTTCGATCGACGAGTTCGGCCACGTCACCCTCGGCGGTATCGGCGAGGTGCTCTCGCGTAAGCTACGCGACGCCACTGGGTTCGACGCCAGGGTCACCAACCTGGGACACACCCAGCGCGGCGGCACGCCCACGGCCTACGACCGCAACTTGGCCACGCAGTATGGTGTGATGGCCGTGGAGATGATCAAGCAAGGGCAGTTTGGCATGATGGCCTCGCGCACCAACGGCCACTTCACCTCCGTCGACCTGTCGATTGTCAGGGAGGGGATCAAAGAGGTTCCGGCCGAGTTGTACGAGGTGGCACGGGCCTTCTTCGGCTAATCTGCTAAAATCGAGTATCGGCCCACGTTCGAACCCTGGTGGTTCGATCGATCTTTGACAACCTGCTTCGGTTCGTTCAATCACCGATGAATCGTTTCGTAATTGAGATATCTATTGCCCGGATCATGCATACGGCTTCGTTTCGCCAAAAATCCGGACCCATCGGCTGGTCTGTTTGCCGGCCAATCTTTCGAGACAAGGAGTTTGACAATGGATTTCGAATGGAGATTTTTCACTCCCAATCGTTTGGTGCAATCAATCCCCGACATCTTTTCTGAGCTCAAGGCGCTGGTCGAGAAAATACCCGAGGAACAACGTTCACGTCAGGAAGAGGCGCTGGAGAGACTTTGGGATACCTACAAACAATACCAGGATAATCCCTTAACGGTTAAAACCGACAATCTCTACAAATCAATCGCCTTTCCCTCGATGTTCATGGCCAAGACCCTGCAGGCGATCGACCTGCCCCACGAGGCGATACAGGCCGCCAACCTGGCGACCGAGTGCTTCAACCTCGCCAAGTGGGAACAAAAAATGGTCGAGAGCCTGATGACCTATCTGTACTGCAGGCTCAATGCGGTGCAGGCCGAGGACTTCGTCCTGGACCAGGTGCAGCAGACGATCACCGAACAGGTCAAGACAATCTGCCGTCACCGCGGCTACGAGTCCGATCCGCGGCCGGCGTGCAGCTTCGATCTTCCCCTGCGCCGAGCGCAGGAGGCGGTGTGGAATACCTTCTCGCAGCACATGGAGCGGCTCTCCGAGGAAAACAACGAGCAATACCTGGCGGTGCTCGAACGCGAGCTTAAAAGCGCCTGGAACTTCCCGAGCCACGACCGGCTCAAGGAGCGCGTTCGGCTGTTCCGCGAGCAGGTCAGCGCCCTGCTCCCCGAGCAGGTGCGCCTGGGGATCGAGTCCGGGGCTCTGCGGCCGTTCCACGAGGAGATCATCCCCTCGGAGCTGCACGACCAGATCCGCGAAGCGGTCAAGGCCGGCGACAAACAACAGGTCGTCGAGCTGATTTCGCCCACTGTCGAGTCCCAACTGCGAACCCTGGGCGAGCGGCTGGGCGAGGTGCTGGCGTTCAAGCCGCCCTACCGTCCGCGCAGCCTGCCGCGCGATGTCTACGGCCGCTGGGTCGCGGCCGAGCGCCTCGACTCCGAGGGCGAGATCTCCCGGGCCGAGCAGGCGTTCTCCCAACTGTTCTCCGAGGAGCCGGAGTACCCGATCCTCAAGGAATGGCTGGCCTATTGCCAGGCCCGGCTGGGCAACCTCACCGGCGCCCAGCGTCTGCTCGAACAGGTTGTCAACGTCAAGCGCAGCAACTACCTGACCTTCTGGAACCTGGCCTGCATCCACTTCAAGCTCGAGGATCTGGAGAGCGCGCAGAAGTACCTGGACCAGGACTTCCTGCTGCAGAACAACATGCGCAACACCGACTTCATCGAGTCGATCCTCGGCCTGACGATCCTCCTGGGCTGGGATGAGCGTGTGCTGCACCTGATCGACCATTTCCCGACCAACGAATACGCCGCGCTGGGGCTCTACCTGTCGAACAAGATCGGCAACGAGGAGCGGGCGGCGAACTACCTCGACCGGCTGTTGCAGTTGCTCTCGGGCCCAATCAGCTTCGACCCGGCGCGGGTTCCGGGCCTGACCGATCCGCGGCCCGGCGCCGAGCGACTCAAGCGCGCCTTCAGCTACTTCATCGCCTCGGGCCTCGAGGAACAGGGCGCGGCTTACTTCATCCAACGCACGCGCAATTTCCCCAACAGCTATATCGATCTGGAATACCTCGGTTGCCTTTACGAGAACATGGGCAAACTCGAGCAGGCCAAGAACGCGTTCTTGCGCAAGGCGCAGATCACCAATCGCTCGCGTGCGCACGTCAGTACCAAACGCGAGGTGACCAGCCAGCTGCTGCAGTTCGTAGTGCGGCACAAACTGACGACCCTCGATCCGGAACTACTCGAGGAGGCGCGCGAACTAGAGGTCGATCAGTGGCTGATCGAGCAGGCCGAGCCGTTGATCGCCCAGGCTGCGGTCGAGGAGATTCGGTCGCAGCCGTTCTCGATTGACGAGAGCGCGCAGCCGCAGCCGCGCTACGAGCAGCTGCCGCCGCCCGAGCCGCCGCGTCCAGTGGAGCCGATCGACGCCGCGCAGCTCGCGGCCGATTGCGCCAAGCTGATCAAGCTCGACGACCTGATTCCGGCCTACGTCTTGGCCGAACGCGCCGTGCCCGGTCTCGAGGCACTGGGCCAGGTCGAGGGCAACGTGGCTGCGACCGTACGCGACGCTCTGGAGCTGGCGCGCGGGATTGTCGAGGATCAGGAACTTGAGGCCAGCCACGGCGATCTGGACGCGCTGAACAAACTGCGCATCAAAGCGGTCGAAGCCCAGTCCGCACTGGTCGGCGAACGGGCGGGTTCGACCAGCGCGCTGGTCCAGATGGTCGAGCGGCTGGTCACCGAACTGGGGCGCGACGTACGGCTGCTACCCGATCTGACAATCGAGGCGATCAGCCCGTTCCTCAGCTCCGATGCCGCGACGACCAGCCTAGTGCTCGTCGTAGAGAACCGCGAGCCGATGGACCAGCACGAGGTCAGCGTGACCCTCGATCCGGTCGGCGACGCGGCCGAGCTGCTGGTCACGAAAAAAATCTCGATCGGCGAGATTCCCGCGGGCGGGCGCGCTTACGTCAAGTTTAAGCTGCGGCCGATCCAGTCCGAGGGCAAGGCCGCCTTCAAGGTACGGGCCGAACTGACGGTCAACAAGCAGCGCTGCACGGTCGAGCCCAGCGCGCCGCTGCGCGTGACCGTGACCGATTTTTTCAAAGCAGCCGGCGTCTCGGCGATCACCTCGCCGTTCCTGCCGTTGCGCGACATCCCGGCCAACCGCGGCGAGCTGTTCGTCGGCCGCGACAACCAACTGCGCAGTCTTACCCAGAGCCTCTCGCAGATCCCACAAGGCCGCGTGCCGTTTCTCGACGGCATCAAGCGCGTGGGCAAGACCAGCCTGTTCAACTTCCTCGCCGGCAGCCTGCCCGATGAGTTCTGCGTGGTGCGGCTCAACCTCGAGGGGTTGCTCGCCGATCCGCAGACCTCGAAGTTCGCCTTTTACAAGGGGCTGTGCAACCGCATTGCGGAGACGATGGGCAGCCTTGGTTGCCTGACCAATCCGCCCGACCTCAGCGCACTGGAAAAAGACCCGGACAGCACCCTGGGCGAGTTCTTCAACGCCGTATCCAACGACCAGCGCCACTGCGTACTGCTGTTCGACGAGTTCCAGTACGCGGTCGAGGCGATCCTCGCCAAGGCCAAGAACGGAGTGGACAGCAGCTTCCTTTCGCTGCTCTCCGCGGCGATCGACGACGGTCGTTTCTCGGCCGCCTTCAGCTCGGCCCGGCGGCTGGACGATCTGCTGCACCGTCTGCAGCACAACCTGTTCTCGCGGGTGGTGCGTGTCGAGCTGGACCTGCTGACGCGCCGCGACCACGACCAGTTCCTGAGCTCGGCGTTCTCCTCGCAAAAGATCGTCTTCCCCGAGGAGCTGCTACAGGCCGCCTATCAGCAGACCGGCGGGCATCCGGCCTTCGTCCATCTGCTCGGCGACTGGCTGGTGGTCCACGCCCTGGGCGAGGACATGCGCACGGTGCTGATCCCGGACGACGTGCTCGACGCGGCCGAGGCCCTGGCCCGCGAGGAGGTCTACTTCTCAACGTGGTGGGACGCCTCGATGTTCAACGAGCTCGATGCCCTAGTGACCCGGCGGCTGACCGAGCTGGGGTCGGCGGGGCGCGATGAACTGCTCTCGTCGGTCTCCGCCGCCGAGCAGCTCGAGGGGCGCCAGTCGGTCGAGCGGCTGATGCGCTACGGCATCTTCCGCGAGCAGGACGGCAAGCTGTCGATCAGCGCCGGAATGCTAAGCAAGCACTTGTCCCGGCTGATCGAGACCCGCGGTAACCTGCCCTACCAGACCGACGGCACGGTTGAGCCGCCGGTTGCACGCAACATCGCACTGTTCGTGGATCACGAGAACCTGTTCCTCTCGCTGCAGACCAAGCTCGAGGAGCGCGGGATCGATTTGCGCGACAACAAGCGCATGCAGCACGTGATCGAGCGCCTGCGCGAGCAGGCGTCGCAACTGGGGCCGATGGCGCGTTGCGTGGCCGTGGCCAACTGGGACAATCCGGTATTCTCCGCGCACCAGCGGCTCTACCGCTCCACGGGCTTCGACACGCTGATGCCCCCGGACGCCGATAAGGACGGGGCCGACTTCGAGATCTACGACGAAATCTCCCGGGTTTCGTCGGAGGAGCCCAACGTCGGCACTTTCATTTTAGTCTCGGCCGACCGCGACTTCAGTCGGATCATCATGCGCCTGCGCAACCAGGAAGGACGCTCGGTGCGCGTCTGGGCCGTACGCGGCGTCAGCCTCTCCGAGCGCTACAAGCAACGCCTGGGTAAAGCCCTGGAATACGTGGACGACATCATTAAACTTTAAGATTAATCGATCTTCAGAGTACGCTGGATGGGCTGCGGCCGACTGCAAGCCGCCGCTGGATAATCTCGATCACCAGCGGCGCCAGGTCGCGGTGGATCACCGCGTGCCCCATGGCGTTGGGATGGCAAAAGTCGGTGGTGTACCATAGCCAGCCGCCGGGGCTGCTGTTCATCGCGGGCTCGCCCAGAATCGAGAGGAACAGCTCGCGATCCTGTGCCAACCGCGGCTGCGCCTTGATCCAGTCCGACGAGATCATCTGCAGATCGAATGTGCCCAGGAACGGCGCGCCGAGCTCGTCGGCAACGCGCGCCATGGCCTCGCGGTATTGCGGATGGAGCACGCCGATCTCAATAAACAGCACGTCGGCGCCCGCCGCGCGGGCCAGACGCGCAATCTCGCGTAGGTTGTCCTCGTAGTCCTGGACGCTCACGCGATAGACCACGTCTTCCGGCAGCTCAATCCCGCGATCCTCGTACTGCTGTTCGCCGTAAATCAGCCGCACCAGCAGCCTATAGAGCGCAGTGCTGCGCAGGACGTTGCGCGGCCCGCGCGCTTGGTTGCCTTGGCAACGCTTGGTCAGCCACTCCATGTTGGCGGTAAATCCCAGCTCGCGCGGCACAAGCTGCTTGTCGGGCAGGTTACGGCTCAGGTCCTGGGGGCTGAACGCCGTGTCGAGTTCGTCGTTACGTCCGAAGCTGACAAGTAGCAAGTCCGGTTCAAAGCTCAGCACGCGGTGTTCCAGGTGGATCAGGCCGAACCACGATGAGAAGTTGGGCTCGCCGGCATTGACCACCTCGATTGTCTGACCGCTGAACCGCTGTTGCAGCGCATCCTCGAGTAGACGGCCATAGGTCTTTTCCAGGGGCGTGTCCCAGCCGAAAGTCGAGGAATCGCCGAGCAGCACCACGCGCAAAACGCCCGGCGGCTTGGGCAGCGCAAACTCGGGACCGCGACAGCCTTGGCTGTTGATGCTCAGCTCGTAGGTTGCGTCCGAGCGGGCGAACAGTTCCGAGTACTGGCCGTAGACGCCGTAGGGCGCATCGATCCGCGCTCCGGGTTTGAGCACAAAGGGCAGCCATTGGTCCGAGTCGTAGATCGGCTTGTAGACATCGGCCCGCGGTTGCGGTCGCAGTTTGCCCGCCGCCTGGTTGAGGCAGACCAAGCCGATCAACGTAGCCAGGAAGCAGATCAGCGCAAAGGCGGACCAGAACAGCAGCCTGCGGCCGATGCCAGCTGCTCCCGCCTTGCCGATGCGCGTTTGCTTTCTCATTGAGTCATCTTAGATTCGGTCAAAGATCGATCAATCGTGCTGATCCGGGCGCTGTGGCTCGTCCTCGTCCAGCGATTCGAGGTATAGGTTGTGCATTCCGTGCTCGATCCCCAATCGATCGAGAGCCGCGATCAACTCGACCAACCGCTCGCGCCTGATCTCGTAAGTGTTTTGGTTGTCGGAGGTGCGCCACAGCCGCCAGTGGTGCTCGTCGGGCAAGACAATATCATAGCGCTCGGGATTCCGTTCCAGGTCGCAACTTGGCACGATGATGCAGGTCGAAACCGCTGAGACGCGGTCGATCAATCCGGAGTGCTCAACCAGCGCCTCGAGGGTCTGCGCGAAATCCTGCCGCCCCTCGCCGGGGAAGCCGACGATCAGGTTGATGTGCGCCTCGACTCCGCCTTGGCGGCAGCGCTCCAGGCATTGCAACGCCTGCTCGCCGCTGAAGCGCTTGCCCATCAGCGTAAGCACGCGGTCCGAGAAACTCTCCACCCCAAAGACCAGGCTGTCGCAGCCCGCGCGCTTGAGCAGCGCAAAATCGTCGACCGTCATCTGCGGATCGATTACCGCCTGTCCTGTCCAGCGGATCGACAGGTCCGCGTCGATCACCAGCCGCGCAAACTGGAGTAGCCTTGGGCGCGAGGCGTTGAGGATCAGATCGTTAAAGGCAAACGCGCCCACTGTATAGCGCTCGCTGTAGTGCATGATCTCGCGCAGCATGGTCTCGGGCCGTTTCATGCGATAACCCGCGATCAGCTGGTGGTCGTTGCAAAAGGCGCACTTGCCGATGCAGCCGCGGCCGAACATCACCGGCAGCTTGTTGCTCTGATAAAGATCGAGGTCGAAGTCCTCGAACAGCGGCGTGGGCAGTTCCTCCAGCGGCCGGATCGGCTGCCGTTCGCTGTAGGGTTTGTCCTTGAGCAGCAGGCCCGCAGTCTCGCGCAGCTCACCATGGGCCTTGAAAGCATCGAGCAGTTCATTGAGCGTGGCCTCGCCCTCGCCAACGACTATGCCATCGACCAGCCCGGCCGGAATCAGGCGTCGGTCGGCCTCGAAGAACACCCCCGGGCCGCCTAGCAGCACCTTCTTTTGCGGGTTGCTCTTTTTAATCAGCTCGATCAGCCGCATGCTCAGCCGGAAGTTGCCCGCGTGTACGGTCAGCCCGACCAGCGGCTCCTCTCCCTGGGCCGCGCGCTCCACAAACGCCTCGAACACATCGGCGGTATGTCTAAGGATTTGTTGCAGGTGTTCGGGCTCCTCCCAAAACTTGAGGTGCTCCAGCTGCCACCAGCTGCGATGCTGCTCGTCCGCCGCATCGTACATCGCCATGTTCAGGTCGTAGGCGCTTACCGCGTGGCCCGCCTCGCGCGCGCTGGTCGCCAGCGCGGCCAGACCCAGCGGCGGAAACTCCACGCCCCACGGCGGCGCCATACTCAGCAGCAGCAGCGGGCCGCTGCTTTCGTCCAGACGTTCGCGCGGCGCCTGTTTGCTGATTCCCTCGGAGGCCTCGATCTCGCGCAGATTGTCGCGCTCGTCGTCGTAGAGGTTGATGGTATGGATCGACTTGTCCCACTCGGCCACCAGGTTGGTGATCCGCAACAGTCGGCGGCGGCGCACCTCAAAGGTGTTCTCGCCGTCCGCGGTGGACCACTTGACCGACGGCTCGTCCTTGGGAAAAACGATGCCGTACTTTTGAAAGTCGCGTTGCAGCGGCGCTCCGAGGTTGACCAGGCACGGCGAAATCGACGCCACCTGGTCGATCAGCCCACGGTGCTCGATCAAAAAATCGTAGGTCTCGCGGAAGTCGTCCTCAGTCTCGCCGGGGAAGCCGACGATGATGTTGATGATCGCTTCCATCCCCGCTTGCCGCGTGGCGCCCAGCACGTCGATGCACATCGCCTTGGTGTACGGCTTGTTCATCAACTTAAGCACTTTGTCCGAGAACGACTCCACGCCGTAAACCATGCTCATGCAGCCCGCGGCGCGCATCAGGCTCAGGGTTTCGAAATCCATCTCCTTGCGGACCACGCCCTGTCCGCCCCAGTGGATCTCCATCCCGGCGTCGACGATCAACTTGCACAGCCCTCGCAGCTCGCGCACGTTGCCGTTGATCAGTACGTCGTTGAACGTGAACTCGGTGCGCCCCTGCTCAAAGTGAAAGCGAATCTCGTCGAACACGTCCTGGGCCGAACGCCCGCGGTACTTGCGGTAGATGTGGTGGTCGTTGCAAAACGTACAGCGTCGCACGCAGCCGCGGCTGGCCAAAAGCGGCGCCGCGCGGCTGGAGTACTCCTCGAGGCGTATCGAATGAAAGCGCGGGAACTGCAACTCCCCGGGCTTGAGCACGATCGACCGTTCGATCTGCAACACGTCCGCGGTGTCCCCGGCGCGACGCACGCCCTCGATCCCGCTCTGGAATCCCTCGCCAAGCAGCGCACGCACCAGCTGGACCAAACTGTGTTCGGCCTCGCCGAAGATCACGAAGTCGCCGTTCTCCGGTCCGATACGATTGGGCTCAAAGCTGTTGGACATCCCCGGCCCGCCGAAGATCAGCGTGCGCTTCGGCTGCCGTTGCTTGATGCGCCGCGCGATCTCCAGCGCCACCTCGATGTTGCTGGTGAAGGTCGATAAGCCGATGATCGGCGCGTCCACGGCCAGAATCTGATCCAGGTAGTGCTCGAACAGCTCTGACATCGACTCCACGGTCGGCCGCCACTGCTCGGGGTCGGTCCAGGCCTTGTAACTCTCCATGGTCCACAGCTCGGGACGGTCGGTGCGATTGTAGAGTTTAATGTTCAGGTCCAGGCAACCGACTTTGATCCCGGCGTCGAGCAGCGCCTGCTCGAGGTAGGCGATTCCCAACGGCGCCACGCCCACACCCCATACCGGCGGCAGCAGCAGCAGCACGTCGAACGGCCCCTTGTCGATCTGTTCCAGCCGCGGCGTGCCGCGCTGGTCGCGCATCGGGTCTTGCTCTCCAGGGCGCATGCCCGGAGACGCGGGCTGCTCGTCACAGACCGCACACGGCTCCTCGGGTTCCGAGGGCCCGCAGGGCTGATCGGCATCGGGTCGGGCCTCGATCGCGGTCGGGTCGTCCACGCGCTCCTCAAGGTTGCTCACCAGAAAGTGCAGGTCGAGTTCGCGGATCTTTTGCACTAGTCGCTGGGCGCGCTCGCGTCGCATCTGCGGCGTGTTGAGCTGCGGAATGAACCATTCGAGATCCGCGTTGCGCTTGGGCAGCACGATCCCGTGACGCTCCGCGTCATCAAATATCGGTGAGCCCTCGAGCAGGATCAGCGAGTTAACGCTGGTGATGCCGCATATGTGCTCGCGGTGCTGCTCGATGAAGCGCATGGTAAGTTCGAAGTCCTGTTCAGTCTCACCGGGAAAGCCGACAATGAAGTTGAGCATGGTGTTGATGCCGGCCTGCCGTGCGCGTTGGATGCTGCGGGCCGCATCGTCCGTGCTGAAGCCCTTGTTCATCGCCTTGAGCACCTTGTCCGAGCCGGACTCCACGCCGAAGTTCAGCGTGTAGCAGCCCGCGGCGCGCATCTTGGCGAACAGCTCGGCGCTCATCTCGCCGCGCGGGGCTGCCAGCGCGATCCACTCCACTCCCAGTCCGCTGTCGATCAGCAGCTCGCAGAGGCGCTCGAGCTTGCGCAGGTCGCCGTTGATCAGCTGGTCGTTAAAGCGGAAGCGCCGCCTGCCGTTGTGCGTTACGTGATAGCGGATCTCGGCCAGCATGTGTTCGGGTGGGCGCGCGCGGAAGCGGCCCATGGCCCCGTGGTCGTTGCAAAAAGCGCAGCGTTTGATGCACGAGCGGCTGAACAGTAGCGGCAATTCCGGCTCCTGTTCCGGCTCGCCGTAGAGGCCTATGTCGAACCCCTCGTAGGTCGGGAACGGCAGCAATGCCAGATCGTCGCACGGCTCGCGCGGGGTAAGCTCGGTCCAGGCCTCGCCGCCGGGCACTACCACGCCCGGGAACGGTTCAATGTCGCGATTGTCGAAGATCGCCTCGATCAGCGGCACGATCGCGGTCTCGCCCTCGCCCACAACCAGCGCGTCGAACACGTCCGGCGGAAACAGCAGACGCTCGTTGTGCGTGGTCACCCCGCGCCCGCCGGCGATGATCACCCGATCAGGCGCGCGTTGCCGGATCATCCGCGCCAGCTCGATGGCCGCCGCGCGGTTGGGGCTGTATACCGAGAAGGCGATCACCCGCCGACCGGTGCCCACGATCCGCTCGGCCGCGGCCTCAAGCTGCGGCCGGATCAGCCGCAGCACCTCGGGAAAGCGGTCGACGTCGGTCCAGTTGCGGAAGTTGTTCTCCTGCCACAGCGCGGCGGTCCGATCCTCGACGTTGCGCGCCATGTAGGCGTTGAGGTCCCAAATCAGCGGATCGTAGCCCTGGGACTGCACAAAGGCCGCTACGTATGCAAGTCCCAGCGGCGGCATTTGCGTACCCCACACCGGCGGCAGCACCAGCATCAGCCCGCCGTACCCCGGCCGAATCGGACGCGGCCCGGCTTGCAGCAACCGATCGATGCTCGCCTCAACGTTGTTCAGCCGCCCGATCTGCTGATCCAGCCGCGTGCTGATTCCGGCGATCCGCTCGTCGATGAACGCCGGGGTGGGCAGCACCTCGTCGCGATTGGAGAACTCCACGGGCACGCCCAGACGCTCCAGGGCCGCGCGTACGCGATCGATGCGCGCCACGCGAGTCTCGGGCGTATTCTCGCCCACGGCCCAACGCGCGCCCCAGCCCGGCTCGGAACAATCGGGCATCTCGATGTCCAGGCTGCGCGCCTTTTTAAAAAGCGGGCTGTCGTCGAGGATGATTAGCCCGTTGAGACTACGTACCAGATCGACGTGTTGGGCGTTGCGCTCAAGCCAGTCGATTGTCTGATCGACGTCGTCCTCGGTCTCGCCCGGATAGCCGACGATCAGGTAGAGCACGGCCTCGATCCCCGTAGCGTGGGCCAGGCGCACGGCTCGCGCCGCGTCGTCGCCGTTGTTGCGTTTGCCCATCAACTTCAGCACCCGATCCGAGCCGCTCTCCAGGCCGAACTCCAATCTGAAGCAGCCGGATCGCGCCAATTTATCAAACAGCGCGTCGGGCAGCGGCGGATGGATCGCGATTCCGGCCGACCAGCGGATTGGCAGTCCCGCGTCGATCAGGCCATCGGCGATCTTTGCCAGATTTTCCGCGTCGCCGTTGAGCAGCGAGTCGGCCAGCGAGAAGTACTCAATGCCGTGGCGACGGTGTAGCTTGACGATCTCGGCCACGGCCTGCGCCGCGGGCTTGGCGCGATACCCGCGCCAGAACTTGTTGACCTGGCAAAACGCGCAGGCGTTGAGGCAGCCGCGGCTCCACTCCAACCCCAGGCTCTTGTCGGTGTAGGCCGCCACGTCAAAGCCATCGAAGGTCGGCGAGGGAATCTGGTCCGCAGCGAGCGCAGCCCGCGGCGTGTAGCGCTCCTCGCCGGTCTGCGGATCAACGGTCAGCACGCCGGGCAGGCCGTCAAAATCCCGCCCCTGTTCCAGCGCGCGACAGATCTCGACCAACGTTTGCTCGCCCTCGCGCAGCACGAAGCCGTCGATCATCCCCGGCAGCCGCCCGCAATAAAGCTGTCGCAGCTTATCCGAGAGCACGCCGGGGCCTCCGAGCACGATCGGCCTTTGCTCGCCTGCCTGCCGCAAACGTCTGACAAGCAGCACGATGGCGCTCTCGCGACGATCGTAGGCCGAGATGCCGATCAGTTGCGCCGGATGATCGAGCACACGTTGCGCCCAACGATCCCACTGCGCGCCGAAGCGCTGCTCGATCTGGGTCTCGTCCTCCCAGAACACCCCGCGCTCCCACTGCCAAAGCTGCCGCGTGGGCTCGTCGCTACTGCCGTAAAGCTCGATGTTGAGATCAAAGACCTCGGCGCGGAATCCGGCGTCCGCGCAATAGCGCGAGAGGCAGGCCAGGCCCAACGGCGGGTTGGCCGGCAGCCACGGCGGAAGCTGCAACAGCAGTACGCAGGGATCCTGCTCATCGTCCGTTGCTTGCTTGTCGTCCGCGGCTTGACCCTCATCCTGAGCCTGCGAACCCTCTGCCGTTGCAATCGCCGAAACCTCGACCACGGCAGCAGCAGGATATTGGGCCGCCTCGTCCGTCGGCTGCTTGGCCTGCTCGGCCTGTTCGGCCTGCTCGGATTGCTCCGCGATCGCGTCCTCGCAGTGCAGGCAGATGAAATCTTCGTCAGCATCATCTTGGCCGCAGGCCCGCCGCAGAAACTCCAGGCGCTCGGGACCGCGCCAGATGTCGAGCACGCTACGTTTGTTCAGATCGCCCCAGATTTCGGAGCGAGCCCAGTCCATGCAGCACGGAATCACCGAGCCGTCGTGGAGCACGTGCAGCATGCGGTAGGCCCAGACCGTGCGGCAGCCCGCGAGAACGTCGTGCCGTAGCGGTTTGTGTCCAAAGACCTCGACGTTGCCCGCGCGGCTGACGTACCCCTGATAAAGGTCGAGGCGCTGCACGCCCTGGTCGCGCCAGAATTGCGCGGCCTGGTCAAACTCCGCGTCGCTGACGTAGGGCCGCACGTGGTAGATGTTGACCATCGAGTAGTTGGGGTCCTTGAGCTGCTGCGCACGCTGGATAAAATTCACAATCCGGCCGCGGATTATCGCAAAGTCTTTGCGTCCGCAGACCTGGCGGTAGGTCTCGGTGGTGTTGGCGTGCACCGAGAAACCGATCCAGTCCAGGCCCGATTCGAGCAGCCGCTCGCTCAGCCGCGGGGTAAGCGCCGCGCCGTTGGTCAGGATGTGCACCTTGGCCTCGGGCAGCGCCGCCTTGACCGCGTCGATGCGCTCGACGATCAGCGGATCGAGCAGCGGCTCGTTCATCAGGTAGACCATCGCGCGCTCGAACCCGCCGATCTGCGCGCACTGGGCGAGCAGGTCCTCGAACAGACCTTGGTCCATCTCGCCCTGGGGCAGCTCGCGGCGCAGTTTGGGATATGGGCAAATCACGCAGCTGGAGTTGCAGCGGCCGGTGGTCTGGATCATCACCATCCGCGGCCGGTCGTACTGCTCGACGATCTGCTGGGCTTTCACGCCCCCTTCTCCCTGTCCGCCTCCGGCCCCTTGAGCAGCAGGTGGCCGAGCACTAGGTAGTCCAGGTGTCCCTCGTGGAACGAGCGGATGGCGTCTTCGGGCGTACAGACGATCGGCTCCTCGTGCATGTTGAACGAGGTGTTGATTAGGGTCGGCAGGCCGGTCAGCTCGTGATAGCGCCGCAGAGTCCGGTAGTAACTCGGATTGTCTTGCTCGGCCACCAGCTGCGGCCGCGCCGTGTTGTCCACATGCACCACGCCCGGGGTACGCTCCCTAGTGAACGGCGTACAATTAAAACAGATGTTCATAAAGCGTGCAGTGAACTCCGCGCCGCCCACGCCGTTGAAACACTCGTCCGCGTGCTCGACCAGGGTCGCGGGCGCAAAGGGCATAAACTCGGTGCGCTTCAGCCGCCGGTTGAGCCAGTCGTTGACCGCCGGGTCGACCGCGCTGTAGAGAATCGAGCGGTTGCCCAGGGCCCGCGGCCCATATTCCATCCGATCGCAGAAGCGCGCCACGACTTTACCTTTTGCCAGCAGCGCGGCCGCCTCGTGCTCCATGTTCTCGGGCTGCTCGACCCCGTGGGGCCACTGCGCTGCCGCCCGCTCGATGCTCCGGGCATCGAACTCGAACCCGGTGTAGACCGTGGGCAGCGGATGCGGCTCAAGCCCCGCGGCATACAGCGCCGCGCCGTAGGCCAGGCCGGAATCGGACATATTGGGGAAGATGTAGATTTGCTCCACCGAGTCCAGCTCGTGGATCCGTTGGTTGAGTTTGACGTTCTCGAACACGCCGCCGGCCAGCGCCACGTTGCGCACGCCGGTGATCTCGACCCAGTGCCGCACGAACTTGACCGCCTCGCGCTCGAGGTTGAGTTGCAGTGCGGCTGCCACGTCCTCGCGCGAATGGCGTCGCAGCTCGCGGTAGTGACCCAATCGCGGCGACTGCTTGAGGCAGTAGTTGAGCCTTGAGAGGCCCGGCGAGCGGAAGTGCAGCAGTCGGTTCATCTGATCGAGCAGCGGGAACGGGTCGCCGTAGGCTGCCAGGCCGGTGAGCTTGCCCTCGTGGCGGTTGGGCGTAAACCCCAGGAACTCGGTGGCGCGCGAGTAGTAGCTGCTCAGCGAGCACAGGCCCTTTTGCCTGAACACGCGATCGAGGCTGCCGTCAGGGCGGCCGACGCTGACCGTGACGCTCAGGCCGTCGCCCATCGCGTCCATTGTGATCACCGTGGCCTCGGAAAACGGCGAGGTGAGAAACGCCGCCGCGGCGTGAGACGTGTGGTGCTCGACGAATCGCAGCGGCGCCTTGAAACCGCGTGCGCGCAGACGGCGGCTGATCAGCAGCTTAGAGAGCAGCATGTCCAGCTGCCAGGTCGGCGGCAGGCTCAGCGCGGCGACCTGGTAGAGGATGTAGAGGTTGAACAGGTAGCTGAACTGCCCGGCGTTGCGCCGCATGCGCTCGTGTCGGCGGTTGAACAATCTTAAGGGAAAGGATGGCGTGAAGTTGCTCGCCAGCGCGACCAGGTCAACGTCCTGCGGCGACCAGCCCGCGCTCTGGAGCACCGCATCGATGGTCTGCCAGGGGAACTCGCCCGAGTTCTTACGGCGATCCAGGCGCTCCTGGTTGACCGCCAACAGCACCCGGTCGCCATCGAGCAGCGTCGCGCCCGAGCCGTGGTTGTCCGACAGCGCCAAAATCTTCATCGTCCGCTCACAGCTTGCAACAGCGGGCGCAGCCGGGCATTAGCCCGCCTTTGACCAGCCGCCGGTAGGCGGTGTAGCGCTCGTTGTTCCAAATCTGCTCCATGCTCTGTCCGCGCACGTTGCCCATCGGCAGGTAGATGAACTGGCAGGGGTAGACCTCGCCGTCGGCATTGAGGAACGTCGAACGCCAGATGAATACGCAACGTCGTTTGATCTCGAAACGCTCGGAATACCACGAGCGCATCTCAGCCTGGTCGAGGATCGGCTTGAGCACGATCTTTTCGCCGTAGCGTTCGAGGATGTCCAGCAGTTTGTCGATGAAGTCGTCGGGGTTCGGCGAATGGCAGTAGGCGAGCACCTCGGACTCCACGCCCGGGAAATTCTTGTCGAGCACCCGGCGCTGGGCGTCGAACTCAGCGTGGGTCAGGCAGTTCAGGTGACTGATGCGCACGGTGCGGATCGGCAAATCCTGGGCCAAATCGATGAACGCCGGCAGGTCGTCCAGCGACTGCTCGGTGATGATGTAGTTGACCATGCAGCCCTTGCCGCCAAGCTCTCCGCCGTAGGTTCGCAGGTTGTTCATCGAGCGTTCGAACGCGCCGGGCAAGCCCACCGCCCGGTCGTGGTTCTGCGCCATGCCGTGGAAGCTGAAGATCATTACGTCGTTGCCCGCAGCCACCAGCGAGGCCAGCGTCTCGCGCTCGGGCAACAGCCCGTTGGTTACGATCCCCGTGGCGCAGCCGCGGCGCTTGGCCAGCTGGACGATATCGGGCAGGTCCTTGCGCACGAACGGCTCGCCGCCCGAAAGAAATATCCCGCTGCGCTCGGTGCCCAGCTCGTTGAACAGCCGTTCGATCTGGGCCAAATCCAGCTCCTCGCCGCGCTGTATCGAGTTCTCGGCGTTGAAGCAGAACTCGCAGTTGAGATTGCAGCGGGTGGTGACGTTGAAGTTGATGATCGAGGGCAGACGCCGCCCGCGGCCGCCGCGCAGATAGTAGTCCAGCGGAAAGGTCACGGTCTCCACGATCAGCCGACCGATCGGGAAGAACGGCCGGAAGACCTGGAAATTGACCAGCTGGCTTTTCAGGCTGCTGCGCGTGCTCAACGATCCTCCGTCACTGGAACAGACCTTTGTTTTGCGAAACCCAATCGATCAGCCGCTCCACGCCCTGCTCCACGTCAACCTTTTGCTTCCAGCCCAGCTCGTCCTCCACGCGGCGGATGTCCGAGACGTAGATCAACTGGTCGCCGGGACGCCAGTCCGCGAACGCCGGTTCGATCTTGCGATCCAGTCGGCGCTCGAGCATTTCGATCAGCTCCAGCAGCGAAAGCTGGCGCTGCGGCCCGCCGCCGATGTTGAAGATATTACCCGCCGAGACCTGCGGCTGCGCGATCGCGCGGGCGTAGGCGTCGACCAGGTCCTCAACGAACAGCACGTCGCGCACCTGCATCCCGTCGCCATAGATTGTTAATTGTTTGCCCAGCACCGCGGCGATTACGAACCAGGCGACCCAGCCCTGATCCTCGACGCCGAACTGCCGCGTGCCGTAGATGCAGCTCATGCGGAACACGCAGCTGGGCAGGCCGTAGATCCGTTGATAGTCGCGCACGTACTGGTCGGCCGCGCCCTTGGAGCAGCCGTAGGGCGAGTAGAAATCCAACGGCCGCTGAGCGTCCACGCCGTGGGGCAGGTCCTGGTAGGCGTAGCGCCGACCATCTTGCCGGATTTTGAGGTCCTCCATCTTGCCGTAGACCTTGTTGGTCGAGGCGAAGACCACGAACGGCAGCTCGTCCAGCGCGCGCGCCGCCTCGAGCACGTTGAGCGTGCCCTGGGCGTTGATCTCGAAATCTTCGCGCGGATTCTCAACCGAGGTCGTGACCGCGACCTGCGCCGCGAGATGGATCATCGCCTGCGGCTTGAATTCGCTTAGCGCGGCGTTCACCGCGTCGGCGTCGCGCACGTCGCACTCGAAGAACTCGAAATCGCCGCGCCCCTTGAGCCACTCGAGGTTCGAGCGCGAGCCGCGGCGCGACAGGTTGTCCAGCAGCGCCACCTGGTGGCCGTCGGCCATCATCCTGTTGGCCGCGTTGCAGCCGACGAAGCCGGCTCCTCCGGTGATCAGTACTCTCAACTCTCCTCCTCGGTCTTGGCCCATTGGATGGTTCGTTGCAATCCCTGCTCGAACGTCACCTGCGGTTGCCAGTCCAGCAGCTGCGCGGCCTTGGCAATCTTGGCCTGCATGTGGCGCTGGTCTCCGGGCCGCACCGGCTCGTAGCGCACCTCGTAGTCCTCGCGCGTCTTGCCCAAATCCGCGAGCACCGAGTCGACCAGCCGGTTGACGGTCAGCAGCGTGCCCGAGCCCAGGTTGAACACCTGGCCGTAGGACGCGGGCTTGTCGATCGCCGCGATCCAGGCGTTGACCACGTCGTCGATAAATATGAAGTCGCGCGACTGCTCGCCATCGGAGTGGATCACGATCGGCAGACCGCGCAACGCGGCGTTGATAAAGATCGCCAGCACACCCTGGTAGGGGTTGGACAGGCTCTGTCGCGGACCGTAGACGTTGAACATGCGAAACGCCGTGACATTCGGCGGCGCGTCCAAATCGCTGCGCATGCCCGTGGCCAACAGATAGCGTTCGGCCGCGAGCTTGGTAATGCCGTAGTAGCTCACCGGCAGGGTCGGGTCGTCCTCGGTCACGGGCAGCCGCTGGGGAAGGCCATAGGCGGTCATGCTCGAGGCGTAAAGTACGCGCGGCACGCGATGCTCGACCACGGCCTGCATCACCTCGATCGCGCCGTTGACGTTGACCGACAAGTCGTCCGCCGGGTCGAGAAAACTGCGGATCGTCGAGGCCTGCCCGGCGATGTGCACCACCAGATCAAGCGGTTGGTCAAAGGCCGCGGCCAGCTCACGGCGATTGCGCACGTCGCCCTTAATGTAGCGCACGCCCTTTGGCACGTTGGCCGGGTTGCCCGTGGATTCGTTGTCGATCACGGTCACGTCCCAGTCCAGATCGAGCAGCCGCTGCGCCATGTGGCTGCCGATAAATCCCGCTCCGCCTGTTACCAATGCCTTACTCATTTCTCGTCCACCACCTCGTGATAATCGCGTTCAAGATATTTATGTTCGGTCTCGCTCAACGCCTCCATCCGGCGTTGCAATTGTTCGTTGTGCATCAAGTTGTCGCAGGTGCGGTAGCAATCGATCTCGCGAAAGTACGGATCGGACTTGCGCTTGTTCAGCGCCATGCGCCTAAACTCGCGGTAGCGTTCGCCGTTCCAGATCTGCTTGAAGCTCTCCTTAAAGAGGTTGCCCATCGGCTTGTCCGAGCCGCGGCAGCACGGCGCCACATCGCCGTCGGCCAATACCCGGCTGAAAATCCAGCCCACCGCGCAGGGCACCTGATCGACCGTGCGCAGGTCGTAGCGGCCGTTTTGCACGTCGCCTTGCCCAAGCCTACGCATCAATCCCTCGTAGTTGTCCAGTACAAAGCTGCGCTCGGGCGGTAGTTGGGCCACGCGCTGCCGCACCTGCTCGAGATGTTCGGTGAGCACCTCCACGTGCGGCGGCGTGAGCAGCAGCCCGTCGGTCTTGTGGCTCACCGAGTCGACCAGGGTGAAGTAGATGCCGTCGGCACCCACGCGCAGGGCGAAGTCGAGCATCTCGCGCGTCTCCATGAAGTTCATCGAGAACAGCACGTTGGCCAGCAGCACCTTGGTGCGCTCGGTCTTCTCCGCGCATAGCTGGCGTAGGTGGGCCTCGATGCGCTCAAAGGTGCGCGCGGTTTTGCTCGGATGGCTGCGGCCGTAAACCTCGGGCGTCCCCGCCCAGAGGCTGACCGTCACCTCGTCGAGCTCCAGCGCCGCCATGCGGCTGACCCACTCGGGTTTCATCACCGAGAAGTTGGTGGTCACCGCGCAGCCCATTCCCCGATCCTTGACGTGGGCCATCAGCTCGAGCAGCTCGGGGTGCATGAACGGCTCGCCGCCGCCGGTGAAGCGCACTTGCTTGGTGCGAAGCTCGTGCAGCTGATCGATCAGCTCGCGGATCAGCTTGCCGGGCAGCTCGAGGTTCATCCACTGGGCGCTCTGCATCTCATCGCCGAGCAACGGAGAGCGCGTCCAGCAGCCGATGCAGTTGTTGTTGCAACGGTTGGTGGGATCGATGGTCACGATCGACGGGCCGACGTACGCCTGCTCGCCGTTGAACACGCCGGCCAGGTCGAGGTTGTCGCGCAGGAATTTGTGGTACTGATCGGCCTTGCCGCCGTGCAGCTCTGATTGCTGCGGCTGATCCTCGCTGGCGGCCTCGTCGGTCGCGGGCTCGGTTTTAATTAGATAGAGCAGCGGGTCGCCGATCACCTCGAAGCGGTATTCCACCGCACGCGCCGCGTGAAGTTCGAGCGCACCGCTGAAGGGGCCCGCGCCCTGGGGCGGATCGAGGGTCAGCGACTGTTCGGGATTGCCATCGAGGCTGTAATGGCAAATCACCTCACGGCAGAACGGGATCGAGGGATAGTAGCGCACGGGCCAGCGCCGTTGATCGTAGTTCGCGAGCAGATCGAGCACTTGCCGCTGCTCATAGCGCGGACCCAGTGCGGCCGATCCCATGCTGAAGCTGCCGGTTCGCGGTAAGCCGCACAGCACGTAATGGCCGAACAGCGCGTTTCCCAGGGCAATGCCGTCGTCCGCCGCGCCGGGTTGGATGAAGATCCGTTTAAACGGCGTGCGGTCGACGATGATCTGGTTGGCCACCGAGTTCAGGCCCACGCCGCCGGCCACGCAGATGTTCTCCAGTCCGCTGCGGCGCTGCAGGTCGGCGGCCACGTGCACCAGCACGTCCTCGAGCCGACGTTGCGTGGCCCAGGCCAGGTCCTTGTGGCGCTGCTCGATCGCGTCGCTGGGCGCCTTGGGATCGCCGAACGCCTCAAAGAAACGGCGGCCCAAACGCTTGAGGTTCACCGGGTCGTCCAGCACCCGGTCGCCTTGCCACCAGCACATCCAATCTTCATCAATGCGCACAACGCCCTCGGGCTCAAGGCGGATGATGCGCTGCATGGTCTCGTAGAACGGGCTGTCCGATCCGTGGGAGCTAAGTCCCATGAAACTGCCCTCCTCCATCCCGAGGAAGTGCGCGACCAGGGCGTAGAAGTAACCCATGCTCGCGTTCGGGCCGTGCTCGAACAGCTCGACTATCTTCTCGCCGCGTCGCGCCGTGCAGGCGCTGAGCGATTCCGAAGGATAGTTGCGCGCTTCGCCGCCGCGGTCCTGCTCGAGCAGTTGCGCGAGGGTCGGATTGCAATGGCTTACCGTAAAACCGCGGTCGCGGAACTCGACCTCGTGCGGCAGTAATCCCCAGTGGCAACGGTCGGGGACCAGCGGCGGGATCCCGCCCGAGGCGTCCACCGAGAGCACGGCCGCGTCGCTAAAGCCGCTTGGAAAAAATGCGCTCGAGATATGCCCCAGATGATGAGCGAGCTGCACCACGCGATCCTTGCGCTCAAAGTCGGGGAACACGTCCACCGGGTCGTGGTCCGGCGGATAGTAGGTCGCCGTATCGCAGAAGATCCAGTCCACCTGGTCCAAGGTCAAGCCAGCTTGGTCCAGGCAAGCGTGCAGCGCGCGGCGGATCGAGTTGCGCTTGTCGCCGCGGCGCACGCGGGCCAGCCGCTCCTCGTTGACGCAGCAGACCACGCGGCCATCGACCAGCAGGCAGACGCTCGAATCGTGATCCGAGACCACACTGCCCACGATCTTCAGCGCGCTCAACGCTGCTCCGCCCGATGCTTGGTGACCAGCACGTCCTGGATCACCAGCGCGTCGAGCTCCACGGCAAGGAACTCGGCCAGTGCGTCGGCCGGTGACTCGACGATCGGCTCGCCGTGATCGTTGAAGCTGGTGTTGAGCAGCACGCCCACGCCGCTGAGCTTTTCAAACTGCGTCAGCAAAGCGAACAGCGGCGCGTTGTCCTCGCGGGTCACGGTCTGGATTCGGGCTGTGCCGTCGACGTGGGTAATCGCCGGCAGTCGCTCGCGCCACTGCTCGCGCACCGGCGCCACCAGCAACATGTGCGGGCTGGGCGCGTCGAGCTCGAAATAGCGCGAGACCTGATCGGCGAGCACTGCCGGAGCGTAAGGCCGGAACCACTGGCGATGCTTGATCTGTTCGTTGAGCCGCGCGACCACCGTGGTCGAACGCGGGTCGGCCAGGATGCTGCGCTGGCCCAGGGCCCGCGGGCCGAACTCGGAGGCGCCGTAGAACCAGCCGACGATTTTGTCATCGGCCAGCAGCTTTGCCACCTGCGCCGTCGGGTCATCGAGCACGCGGTGCTCCACCAATGGCAGCTTGACCCGCCACATTCGGCCGTCGCGCGTATCGGAGTAGACCAGCCGCCCGCTCATCCGCCGATCATCCTGTTGCGTCGGCGGTAGCGCCGCGCCACGGCCTTGAGGATCGCGCGCTTGTGCGGTGAGAGACTGTCGATGCGCATCTTCATGTGCTCGATGCGTCCCAGGTCGTCGCACGACTTGTAGCAGCCGATCTGCGCGTCCGGGTCGTTGCCGATGTAGCGGAAATACGGATCGCGCTTCTCTTTGACGTTGGCCTTGAGCCGGAACTCGCGCTGACGTGAGCCATTCCACAGCTCGCGGAACCCGGTCTGGTGCAAATTGCCGATCGGAATCCGGTGGCTCTTGAGGCAGGAGTTGACGTTGCCGTCGGCCAGCACCCGCGCAAACTGCCAACCCACGGTACAGGGCATGGTGTCGATGATCGTGCGGTCGTGCTCGCCCACAGTGGTGTGGTCGGCTGAGATCCGCCGCAGAAACTGATCAAAGCGAAAGAGGATCAGCGGATCGCCCGAGGCCGCCAGCCGCTCCCGCGCATCCAGCGCATCCTGGTAGAGCTGCGCGCGCTGTTGCTCGTTGAGCAGCAGGCCGTCGGTGCGTGCGGGAATCGTGTCGACCACTGTGAACTCCACCGACTCGCTGCCCGTGTCGCGGGCGAAGTCGATCATCTTGTCGATCTCGTGGAAGTTCAAATTGCTGATCACGTGGTAGACCTTGATCCGTGGGACCTCGCGTTTCTCTTTGTTCAGCCGCGTGAGCGTCTTGCGGATCTGGTGGAAAGTCTCCTCGGTCTTGTTCGGGTGCAGCAGCGAGTAGGTCTCGGGGCTGCCGGCCCAGACGCTGATGTTCATGTAATCGACCGGCGCCTCGATCAGCTGTTGCAGGCGCTGCTCGTCGATCAGCGTGAAGTTGGTGTTGATGTTGCACACCAGGTTGTGGCTCTTGATGCCCTGGATGATGCGCTGGATCTGCGGATGCATGTACGGCTCGCCGCCGCCTGCAACGTAGACCTCCTTGCTGCCCATCGCCGCGATGTCGTCGAGCAGTTGCTCGATCATCTCGATCGGCAGGGTTTGGGAGCGCTGCTCCGCGGGCAGCGCCTTGTCCAGCAGCAGCGGGCTGCGGCACCAGCAGGCCAGGCAGTCGTTGTTGCAGCGGTTGGTCGGATCCAGCTGCAATGTGTGCGGTCCGACGTAGGCGTACTCGCCGTCGAGCACGCCGACGATATCGAGGTTGTGATGAATCAGCCGGCCCAACGGTCCGCGGGCTTTGTCCAGCGGCAGGGCGATGGCCGGGCCGTCTGTGCCCGACCGTTGTTCGGGCGCCTCGCCCACATCGCCGCGCTCCATCACCAGGTGCGGGTTGATCCCCGGCCCGGCGGTCTGGGTCTCGGGACGGTCCTCGTCGTCAAGATCGAATGCCGCGCTAGCCTGCTCGACGGCGGGAGCGGCATTGGGGGGCGGCGATTTTTTTATAGAAGCGGGCCGCGGCTTTGGCTGAGGCGTCAGCGCTTTGTTATGTTCCTTGTTTTTTTTTTGCTTCCAGTACAGCCAGCGCCGCTCCTCCAGGGCCAGCTGGTAGGCGCTGAGCAGGTTCTCGGCGGTCACGCCCCAGTTGTACTTCTGTTCGGCGCGTTGCCGCGCACCCTGGCCCAATCGCCGCCGCAGGTCCGGGTCGGCCAACAGCCGCAGAATGCCGTCGGCCATCTCGTCGGCGTCGCCGGGCTGGACCAGCACACCGCTGTCGCCGACCATGTTGATCACCTCGCCCATGCGCGAGGCGACGATCGCCTTGCCCATCGCCAAGTACTCGACGATCTTCAGCGGGCTCTTGCAGCGGGTCTGGGCGGTGTCGGCGAACGCGGCCACTGCCACGTCGGCCTCGGCGATGTACAGCGGCACCTGATCGTGATCCACCGGCCCGGTGAACACGAAGCGGTGGTTGATGCCCAGCGCCTCGGCCAGTTGGTACAGCTCGCCGAAACGATCGCCGCCGCCGACCACCAGGAACGTGCACTCCGAGTTGTGCTGCATCACGATCTTGGCCGCCTGCAGGAACAGCTCGGCGTACTGCGCGCCGTGGAGCTGCCCCAGGTAGAGCACGATCGGGCCGCTGATGTCGTGAATCTGTCTGATGCGCGAGCCGTCGATCCCCGGGTGGAAGCGCTCGATGTCCGCGCCCACGTGCGCCTCGAACAGCCGCTGGCCGGGCACGCCGTAATCCAGCGCCATCTGGTGCAGCCCATCGGAGGCGTAGGAGACCGTGTCCACCATCCGCGGCACGAGCTTCTCGAACACGTCGATGTTGTAGCCCACCATCCGGTTGGGCGGGTTGTAGTTGTAAATGCCGTACTCCCAGTCGTCCCAATCGTAGTGCAGCGGCTTGCCCAGCTTGCGACCGGCCCAGATCGCCGGGGCCGAGACGTGGGCAAAGCACTTCTGGAAATGGATCACGTCGGCCCAGCGCGCGAACTCGACCGTGCTGCGCATCTTGGCCAGCAGCGCGAACTGGTAGCGGTAGGCCGGGATCGTGACGAACGGGTACTCCTGGCGCTTGGTCGCGTCCTCCAGCGGCGTCTTGGGGTCGATCAAATGGTAGATCAGCCGCACCTCGTGGCCGCGCTTGACGAACTCGCTGGCGATGTAGGTGATCCGCACGGTCCACGGCTCGTGGTTGCTGTAGATGTCGTGGGGGTGGAGCATCAGGATCTTCATTGGCCCTTCCCCTTGTGGTTGCCCGGGAAGATCTTGCGGCCGGTGCGGCGCTGCCATTTGTCCATGTAGAAATTAGTGACCAGGTTCACGATCCACAGGTACCAAAAGCGCGGGGCCTGGCGCAGCAGCCTGCCCGAGGCGCGGCGCAGCTTGCGTCGACGTCTGCCTCCGGGGCGCTGCCGCAAATCTTCGACCAGCCGACTCGAGATGTCGTACTCGCGCCGCAGGCCCTTGATCTCGCGCGTCATGTCGTTCACTTCCGCGGCCCGGCGCTCGAGATCGATCCGCGCCACGTCGAGGGCCATGCCCTGCTGGGCTACGCTGCGATCACGCTCGCCCAGCGTGCGCGCCAGCTCGTCGATGCGCGCCTGGCGTTGCGCCACCTGCTCGCGTTGGGACTCGATCATCGCGCCCAGGTCGCCGATCCGGGCCTCAACCGCCTGCAGTCGGCCGTCGCGCTCGTTGATCAGCTGATCGAGCTGCTCGACCCTGGCGCGCGAGCCCGCGGCCAGCTCGGCGTGCGCCGCCTGCACGGTCTGGTGGGCCTGGCGCAGAGCATCGAGCTCTTTGCTAAGATCGAGTGAGCGTTCCGACTCGTGGTCCGCGTGCTCGGTCTGCTGCTTGAGCAACGCGTCCTTGGCCTCGATCCGGCCGCGGTGCTGCTCGACCTGCTCGGCGACCTGCTCCATCTCCAGACGCAGGCTCTCCAATGCCTGCTCGCGTTGCGCCAACGTCTCGCTGAACTGCTCGCGCAGCTTGGCCGAGCCGCTGCTGAGCTCGCGCTCGGCCGACTCGGAACGTTCGCGCAGCTTGTCCAGCTGGCCGGTGAGGCGTTCGATCTCTTTATCGGCCTTGCGGCCGGACTCGAGCAACGCCTGCTCGTGCCGCTCGGCCTGGCGCTCGAGCTTCTGCTGCATCTGCCGCAACGTCTCGTCACGCTCGCGGCTGAGTTGTTTGGTCTCGTCCTGGTGCTTGATCTGCCCCTGTTCGAGCCGCTCGCGCAGTCGGCTGATCTCGGATTGCAACGGCTCAACCTCGACGGCCGCCTTGCGCGAAACCTCGGTCAGCTGCTGCTCGTGGCGTAGGTCCTTGGCCTCAAGCTGCGTTTGCAGCGCGCGCAGCCGCTCGTCACGCTCCAAGCTCAGCTGCTTGATCTCGTCCTGAAGCTTGGTCCCCTCCTGCTCCAACCGCTGGCGCAGGTTTTGCGCCTCGCTACGCAGGGCGTCGGTCTCGATCGCCGACTTCTTGGCCGACTCGGCCATCAGCTGCTCGTGGCGCAGATCTTTGGCCTCGAGCTGCGTCTGCAAAGCGCGCAGCCGCTCGTCGCGCTCCTTGGTCAGCTGCTTGAGCTCGTCCTGGTGCTTGGTTCCCTCCTGCTCCAGCCGTTGGCGCAGGATCTGCGCCTCGCTGCGCAGGGCGTCGCTCTCAACAGCCGACTTCTTG
>JAVCCG010000109.1 GCA_030765605.1 Candidatus Alcyoniella australis | reverse complement strand
GCTGTTTTCTACGTATTCATTACACAGAAGCGGTCTTCATGCCCATGATCCGTATTCGATGCTGAATGATGATGGCTTTAGGTGTGCCGCAGACCCGAATGTTGGGAATTAAATGAATAGAAGAGAAATAATTTGTGGAATAGCATCGTCAATGCTATTAACCATAGCCCCCCCCCTGGTAACGCCAATGTTCTAACCCTGGGAAGCGGGAATAAGCCATTAACCTATAATATTGATTGTATAGACGTTGGTAAACGCGCTTCGTGTAATGATTCTTTGAATACAGATCATTTGAATGCGTTGGTCGGTGATTTAGATTGTTGTTCGTGTACTGAAGATTACCTGAAATTCCCATATTTATCTGAATTAAAGGATTATAGGAGGCCGATATCGCCTGACAAATTGTATCGAATGATATTAGATGCGTGTCCAAGAAGAGATATCGATGCAAATATCGACATGCCCCAAAGTCAATTGAAATCTGAACTAACGGAAATAATGAATATCGGCTTCTTATTGGAGACAATAAATGAAACCAAGCATGTATTGAAATGTTATGGAGAATGTGCCGCCGAAAATTATAGACGATCGGTTTGGAGGGTTGAGGACCCCTATGTTGGTACATTTCATTTTATTCTGCTAAGTCCCTTGAAATCAAAGATTAAAACAGGAATAGTTTTTACAAATGCAAATGGCCATAATCCTATTGAATCAGAAAAGAGCCATTGCGCAGGCTATTTGGCAAAACATGGATTCGAAGTTCTCATTCCTCAAATACGATCTAGATGCACAGATTGGAATGAGTGTCTTGTAAGCAGAGAACTACTTCTCAATGGTTGGGGATTTCCTTCAATAATGGTATACGAACAAGCAATTGCTACAAAAAATATTAAGATACTTTGGAAAAGAACGTGGAAATCATGATAGAAAAATCGGTATTTATGGTCACGCATCTGGAGCGATGACCGCTTTATTATCAAGAAATGTGAATCCTCATGGCCTCAGTTGCATTATGATAGATGACGGGACTAATGATTTTCTGCCATCATCTTGCGATTTAAGATATCTAACATGCACGGTAGACCCCAAGCTCACACCATATGGGTTGATAATTGAAAGTCGACAAGAGCCGTTTAATACCCCGGTAGGGACCGCAGGATATATAGTGACAGAAAGAGATTATCCAAGAATAGTAGAATTTTTTAAGAAGTATTTATAAAGAGGGAAGTAAAAACGTTGACAGCTAATAAACGGTGTGGTATATAAAATAACTAGGATAACATAATATAATAAACCGCAGGCCAAGAAAGGGATTCTTATCGTGATTGTAAGCTTGTGGAATCCAAGTTGATGACTCATAGAGTAAACTAGCAGGAGGTGGCAGTGTATATTAAGAAAAACCATCGGATGTCTGTTTTTAGGGGAGGGGCATTCTGTTTACTTATCATATGTTTGGTTTTTTTAGCGTGTGAAAATAGTGCAGAGGAAGCTCAAGCAAACCGAGGAACACTTGATGATGATGATGATCAAGGAGACGACGACTTCGATGATGGTGATGATGAATTCGAAAAATATTGCGGATACATGAACGAACTAAAGTCAGAAGCAAGCAATATCGAGATATTTTATAATCCAAACGCCGATGTCAAATGCCTTTGGGATCCCAGGCCCGGAAGTGCGCCTAATAGTGAATGTGCTTGTATTCAAGACTACGAAAACATCTTATATCTTGAAGAAGCCCAGCCGTTTGTTAATGTAATGCAGCCGGAAGAGTTGTTGGAGATAGTAAATGATCCTGAATACGAGCTTGGAATTGAGGAAGAGTATTTGAGTCCGGATGATTTGTCCGAAGCGTTGATGGACGGAGGAAATATCAGCTTTCTAACTGATGGAATGTATGACAGAGAATTAAACGTTACTGTTTTAGACCAGAAAGTTGAAGCAAGCTTTTGCCGACAACTGTTGTTATTTGAGGATCCTTTTGTAGGGGCATTTACTGCAATGCATATTTCACCGATAAACCCGATGGCTGAAACAGATGGATCATTCCAAGTTCCAACTGTGATCGCTTCGCACGGGCACTGTGAGAATCCCGAGAGGTTTGAAATAGATCATTATGGCGAAAGATACCCGGATCATGGTCTCGGAATCATCATGCACTCTTCAAAGGGAATTTGTGTTGATGATTATGAGGCCGACACCTCGTTTAACCTTGTTTCCAACGGGTTTTCCACTTTGGGAATCAAGGTATACGAGGAGGCGCTTCTACTGAGATATTTGAAGGCGAATCTGGGCGTTGACGAGGGTCATATCGGGCTGATCGGACATTCCGCCGGGGCAAGTCTCGGGAATATTACGTCCAGAATATTTTATGATGACTTTGCGGCCTATGTTGCCGACACGGAAACCAGCTATGTGGCCTGGTTGCCTTGGGGGGCCGGCTTGGAGGGTTTTTGCTATGTTATGACGCTTGGAATATATCCCTACCATGTACAAATATACGATTTTGAAAATAATGCGGTGCCGACAATAATGATCCCATACGATGGTGGAGATCGACCTGATAATGAGCAGCGTATATTTGAGTTTTTTGAAGAGAAACTATTTTAACAAGCCAATGCACCATAGCTTGTAAGCCTAAATTTGGCAGTCGGGCGGAGCGCGGTTAAACTGCGCCCTGGGAGGCGAGACGCGTTGAAGGTTCTGCTGGTTCAGGCGGCATATTTATATCAGCATCACACCCATCTGCATCCGTTGGGCGTGTTGTACATTGCCGCGAGTCTGCGCCAGGCGGGCTACGACGTGGCGGTGCTCGACATGAAGCTCGAGGAGCTGACCCCCGAGGCGGCCATGGAGCGCGTGCGCGCGCAGGACCCGGACGTGGTGGGCATCTCGGCCATGACCTACGAGGCCGCGTGCATGCACGATCTGGCCGCGCTGGTCAAAAAGTGGAAGCCCGCGGCCAAGGTGATCGTGGGCGGCGCGCATCCGGCCAACGATGTGGAGCGCACGCTGCGCGATCAGAACATCGACTTGCTGTGTATCGGCGAGGGCGAGATCACGCTGCCCGAATATCTGGCCAACCTCGAGGCGGGCGGCGACTGGCGAGAGGTCAAGGGGCTGGCCGCAATGGTCGATGGCAAGCTGGTGCGCAACGAGCCGCGGCCGTTCATCAACGACATCGATACCATCCCATTCCCGGCCTGGGACCTAGTGCCCCTGGAGCGCTACAACTACATCCATCGCGGCGGGATCATCTTCAAAAATCGCAAGTTCATGACGATGTTCTCCTCGCGCTCGTGCCCCTACCGTTGCATCTATTGCCACAACAACCTGGGCAAGGTCTGGCGGCCGCGGCAGCCCGAACGCGTGGTGGACGAGATCCAGGCCGTGTACGAGCGCTACGGCGTGCGCGAGATCGAGTTCATGGACGATATGTTCAACCTCGACCTGGGGCGCGTACAGGACATCTGCCGAATGATCATCGAGCGTGGGCTGAAGATCAGCATCACCTTTCCCAACGGCATGCGTGCCGACCGGATGGACCTGGAGACCGTCAAGTGGCTCAAGCGCGCGGGCATGTACCGCACGATGTACGCCATCGAGTCGGGTTCCGAGCGCATGCAGCGCTACATGAAAAAGAACGTCAAGCTCGACAAGGCGCGCGAGATCGTCGAGCAGACCGCCAAGCTGGGGATTATGACCCACGGCGCGTTTATGCTCGGATTTCCCGGCGAGACCCGCGAGGAGATGCTTCAAACTTTGCGCTTCGCCTGGTCGTCCAAGTTCCACACTGCGGCGTTCTACCGCGTGCTGCCGTTCCGCGGATCGGAACTGCACAAGATCGTGTTCAAGGACCATCCCGAGCCGGAGATGACCGTGGAGCAGTTCGAGTTTCACAGCTCGGACATCAACCTCAGCGAGGTGCCCGAGGAAGAGGTCACGCGGCTGCGCAAGCTGGCCTACCAGAAATTCTACCTCAATCCGATCCGCCTCTGGCGCATCTTCTGGCGGCTTCCGAACAAGCTGGTACTCTTACCCTACTTGGTGGGAATGTTCGTCAGGCGCGGTCTGCAGCGCTAGTCTGACCTGCAATATTCCGGGCCGATCGGCTCGGCGGGGGAGCATAGATGAGCCTGGCCGAATTTTACGACTCGATCGACAAGCTGCTCAATGCGCGGCTGTTCACGGTGGGCGATGCGGAGATTACGCCGTTCTCGCTGATCTACGCGGTGGTGATCCTCGTGCTGACCGGGATCGCGTCGCGCCTGGCGCAACGGGCCGTGGTGCGGATCTTCAGCGCGCGCTCGATCAAGAAAGAGGGGACGCTGCTGGCGCTCAAGCGCCTGACGCATTACATCATTCTGCTGGTCGGCGTGGCCGTGGCGTTGCAGACAGTGGGAATCAAGATGCAGGCGCTGTTCGCTGCGGGCGCGATCTTCGCCGTGGCCATCGGCTTCGCCATGCAGAACATCGTGCAGAACTTCGTCTCGGGCGTGATCCTGCTGGTGGAACGCACGATCCATCCCGGCGACGTGCTCGAGGTGGACGGCAAGATCGTGCGGGTCCAGGATATGGGAATTCGCGCCACTGTGGCGCGCACGCGCGATGGTGAAGATCTGCTGGTTCCCAACACGCTGCTGGTGCAGTCGCTGGTCAAGAACTTCACGATGAAGGATAGCTACATTCGACTGGGCGCCGACGTGGGCGTGGTCTACGGCTCGGACCTCAAAAAGGTTTTCGAGGTGCTGCGGCACACCGCGGAGCAAGTGCCCTGGCGCATGCTCGACCGCGATCCGCAAGTGCTGCTCACCGATTTCGGCAGCTCGGCGGTGAATTTCACGGTCTACGTCTGGATCCCCGATCCGTGGGAAGGTCAGCGGCTCTCATCGGAGTTAAATGAGCGCGTTTGGTGGGCGCTCAAAGAGGCCGGGATCACCATCGCCTTCCCGCAGGTCGACGTGCATTTCGACCCGTTGGTGAACGAGGCGGTCAAACGGCTGCGCGATTAATCAATAGCGTACTTTGATCGGCTGGAAGCCTTTGTCGCCTTTGTGGCGCGGGGCTTTGGGCATGAACAGTTTAATTATCAGCAGTCCGGCGTAGCGCCAGAAGAAGCGCAGCTTGTTGGGGAACAGCCGGATCAGGCCCCAGACACGGCGTGGCGAGAGCATGTAGCGCTGGTAGGCCAGTCGCATCAGCCGCTCGAAACGCTCGTCCGAAACAGCCGAGAGGTTGATGCTCGAGTAGTCGTAGGTGAACTCCTCCCAGCACACGTCGATCGGTCCGCGCTGCGCTGCCACGCGGCGGCCCAACTCGGTGGCGGGGTTGGGCACCACGCGGCTGAAGTTGGCGATGTGGCTGTGCGTGCGCCGCGCGAATTCGATGGTGGCGCGGATCTGCTCCTCGGTCTCGCCGGGGAACCCGAGCATGAAGAAGCCCTTGACCAGCATGCCCATGCGTGCGGCCTTGGCCATGTATTGGGCGACCATGTCCACGTCGAGGTTTTTGTCGATCTCGCGCTGAATCTGCGGATCCACGGTCTCGATCGCCAGCGAGAGCCGACGTGTGCCCGCGCGCCACATCAGCTCGAGCAGCTCGTCGTCCATCCGATCGCCGCGCACGCCGTTTGGGAACGCCAGCACCAGGTCGAGCCCGCGTTCAACGATCCCGCGGCAGATCGCCTTGGCGCGATCGAGGTCGAGGTTGAACACGTCGTCCTGGATGTGCAGCTCGCGCACACCGTAGTCCTGGACCAGCATTTGGATCTCGTCCAGGGCCGACTGCGCCGAGCGCGGCCGGAACCTGCGGCCGAACAGGTTGTGGCAGTAGGTGCAGCCGTAGGGGCAGCCGCGGCTGGTCTGGATGCTCATCTGCTCGGGCCGGTTGTAGAGTAGGTCGCCCATCAGCTTGCCGAAGTAACGCGGTACGTCGATCAGGTCGTAGGCCGGCCAGGGCATGCAGTCCAGGTCGGCGATCACCTCGCGCGGTGCGCCGAGCAGCAGCTCGTCGTCGCGCAGCACGGCTGTGCCCGGGATGTCGGACGGATTGCGGCCGGACTCGTAGGCCGCGAGTATTTCGCTCAGGGTCTGCTCGCCCTCGCCGATCACCGCCACGTCGGCCGCTCCGGGTCGCGCGCCGCTGTGTTCGAAGCGCGAGCCCTGGGCCGCCCCGCGCACGATGGCCTCGGGGTTGTTCGTAGCGTGAATCCCGCCGACTACCTGCGGCGTGTTGGGCAGCAGCTGGCGCGCGCGAGCCAAAAAGCGATGCAGCTCGGGCGCCTCGAAGGTCATCGCCGTGGCCGCCAGCACGTCGGGCCGCCAATCGACAACGCGCTGCAGCAGCTCGTCCAGCGGCAGATTGAGCAGCCGGTTGTCGAAGATTTCCACTTCGGCGTTGTTGTGCTCGCGCACGTAGGCGGCCACGGACATCGGGCCCAGCGGGTGCGTGACGTTGACCTCGAAGTGCGGCTTGCTTTGGCGGACGAACAGAACGCGCAAGCGGCTCACCTCATCCGGCGTTGTTGCGGCGCAGCATGAACGGGGCGCGTTGCCATGTGCGCCACAGCAGCAGTAGGCCGAGCATCAGCAGGAAGCGCAGCGGCGACCAGGCCAGGGCCGGCAGGTGCAGCGCCAGTCCGGCGACGATGCACAGCGCGGCGGCCGCGAACAGCAGCCGGGCGCTCACACCCCAGATCCCCAGCAGCGCGAACAGCAGAAAGGCGATGGCCGCGATGTAGTCGGTCAGCGCCCCCTGCCACGAAATTACGGCCAGACAGATCAGCAGATAGATCAGCACCGCGGCCTTGTCGCCCCAGCGCTCGACCCACTCCCAGAAGCGGCCGGACTTGGCCTGTTCAGCGTCGAACAACGGGCCGACGCGCCACGGCCAAAACGAGATCACCAGCGCGCTCAGGCCGAAGATCGCCGCCCAATGACCGCTGGTGATGATGAACCGGCCCTGGGTCAGCCAGCTGGGAAGCACCAGGATCGTGAACAGCACTGCGTACGCCGCCAGGCAGATCGCCCCGGCGAGCAGCGTACGCCGCAGGTTGAGCATGCCGCCCTTGCGCAGGAACCCGGCGCTGAGCACCAGCGGTCCGAGAAAGAACAGCTCATACATCGCCCAACCCTCGAGCGGCTGGGAGGGGATGGTCACCAGCAGGCGCGTGCGCCATTCCTGGTAGAGCGATAAATTTTCATACCACGGCAGGCCCTCGCGGCCCCAGACCCACCAGCCGGCGATGGTCCCTGCGACCTCGGTCAGGTATGAGACCGACTGCACGATGAAGATCGTCAGGAACAGCAGCATCAGCGGGTTATCGCGCAACGGCCAGCCGCGGGCGCGTTCGAGAATCCGTTCGGCCATGTGCCAGGCGAGCAGTCCGCAGAACGCCCAGCCGACGATCACCGCGATCGGCGCGTCGCCGATGCGCACCGCGGCCGAGGCCGAGACCTCATAGTCGTGGGGCAGCAACAGGTGGCGGATCTGCAGGTTTTCACGAACCGACCAGAAGACTACCGCCGCGACCAGCACCAGCAGCCCCTCGCCCCATCCGCGACGCCGTACGTGGGACAGGTAGAGCGCGACCAGGGCCAGGGAGGCCGGCAAGGTCAGGATCCACATCGGTACGATCGGTTCAATCATGGGAGTGGATGATAACCCAATTACGGGCTCAATGCAGGAGTGGCGAGCAGGCCGCTGCGGCGGGGATCGGGGTCAGTTCAGCTTGCCAGGTCGAGGCGTTCGGCGTCGGGCCAGAGTCCCTCGATGTCGTAGAAACGGCGCACGGGCTCGTAGAACACGTGCACGATTATTTCACCGAAGTCGATCAGCGCCCAGTGCCCCTGGGTCTTGCCCTCGCAGCCCAGCGCCTGGTCGCCGCGGTGTTTCATCTCGGTCTCGATGTTGTCGGCAATGGCCTGGACCTGGCGGTCGGAGCTGCCGTGGCAGATCATGATGTAGTCCGCGAACGAGCACAGGCCCGATACGTTAAGCACTACGATTTCTTCGGCGTTTTTGTCGGAGGCGAACCGGGCGAGTTCCTTAAGCTTGTCTATCACCAGACTCCTTTGGAGGAGGGTTGGAGTTCAATTTCAGGATAGGGAGTTGCGCGAAGCACTGTCAAGGGAATTCGGGGAGCGAAAAACGCTGCCCGTGGCCGGAACCAGGCCCAGATTCTCACCCGGGGTCGCCTCGCTGCAGTAAAGGCGTGAAGCGTAGGGTCAGGTCCTTGAATACCAGGATCGCGGTCAGCCACCAGAGCACGATCCACAGCGGCACTCCGCAGATCCAACCCAGCTGATAGTGGTGCAGGCCGGCGACACGGATGTAGAGCACCTCGATCAGCGGCCCGACGATCAAGGTGATCCCCAGCAGCTTCAGGTCGTGCCGGGTGGGTCTGATCAGCATCAGCAGTACGGCCAGGCCCAGGGCGAAGGGCAGCCAGCTCAGCAGCGGATCGGCGTAGTACTTGTAGATCGCCTGACGGGAGGTGAACACGATCAGCAGTTCCAGCACGACCTTGGGCAGTGCGCTTTCGCGGCCCAGCCGTCCGAACCCGACCCAGTTCGAGGGCCGCGTGGGCGGCGCGAGCGCCTGCCAGCGCGTGAGGCGCGCCATCAGCCGCAGGATCATTCCCCAGTAGAGCAGCATCCACAGCGGGATCTGCGAGAACTCAAAGTAATGCGGCACCGCGTAGTCGTAGATCCGATGGTTGTGCACCGAGTTCCAATCGTTGAACGCGCCGAGCAGCGTGCACAGCAGCAGGAACAACAGCTCGCCCGAAATATTTACCTGCTCACGGCGGGCCACGGCGGCCACGGCGATCATCCGCGCCACGATCAGCGCGGGCACCAGGATCGACATCAGTGGCAGGTCGTGGGCCCGGAGGCAGATCGCTGCGCTGACCAACGCGACCAGGGCTGCGTCGATGCCCACCAGCAGGTTGGAGTCGGGCCGCAATCCGGGCTTGTCCATGCGGCCTTTTACCATTTGGCTGGGTTGAGGGCGAACTCGGCGATCTCGCCGACGATCCCGCTTTGCAGCGGGTGCAGCAGGCCCTCGGCATAGCGGCTGGTAGTGTAGTTCTGCATCCAGGCGCATTCTCCGCCGCACTGGTTGGCCGCCGGGCCGTGGAAGTTATCCGGATTGACCAGCTTGCGTCCGGCCGCGTAGGCCTGGTCAAAGCTGTCGAACTTCAGCAGGTTGATGTCCTGCGGCTCGACGTTGACCGGCGCGCGGCACGGCCAGCACAGCGAGCCGTCGGACCAGATGTGCGGCTTGAGCGTGGTGTAGCAGGTGTGCGGTCGGCAGTACAGCAGCCGCCCCAGCAGCGTGGCCGAGCCGATGATCTTCTGGCCGTCGGCCTTGCGCTGCAAGATCAGCTCGGCCAGGGCTTGGTAGTCGGGATTTTGCAGCAGGCTCTCCGAGGGCCGATGCCCCTGGTTGACCGGCACGGGCACGAACCACAGGTCGAGGTCCGCGCACAGGTCGAGCACCGCGCGCGCCTCGTCCAGGGTCTGCTCGCTGATCACGGTGTTGACGCTGAGCTTGAACTTGACCAGTTCGCGCAGACGGCGCAGCAGCAGCAGGTTGACCAGCACCTGTTCGGTCTTGCTCACGCCCCAGAGCTTGCGCAGCAGTCGCTGGTTCAGCGCGTCGAGGCTGACTACGACCACATCCATCTGCCAGAGGAAGTCGCGCCAGGCCCGCTGCTGCAGTCGTTGATGGATGTTGAAGCCGTTGGTATTGATCATGTTCGGGAAGAAGCCCAGGTCCCACGAGTAGTCGAGCAGCTCGGGCAGGTCGTCGCGCAGGGTCGGCTCGCCCCCGCACCAGTAGAGCGCGGGCGTGCCGCTGTGGATCAGTTCCAGCAGCCGCTTGCCGCCTACGGTGTCCAATCGCCCGGGGTCGTCCACATCGTAGTAGGCGTGGCCCTGATGATTGTCGCAGTAGGTGCAACGGAAGTTGCACTGGTTAAGCATGGTCCAGATCGCGTACAGCGGCCGCAGGGCGTGATCGCCCTTGCGCAGCTTGCGTCGGTTGATCGTAAAGTTGCGGCCGAACAGCGCCAGGGCCCGGGCGCGACGCCGCGCGTCGCGCAATCGGTCGGCAGCGCTCAGGTCGGCGGACTTGCGGATCAGCGGCGCGATTATCTCGGCCAGCTCACGCGCCGCCGCGTCGCACGCCTCCAGGTCCGCATCGCCGGGCCGCGGCGCATAGTGCCGCAAATCACCGAGTTGCAAATTTTTCATCGCGCTTGTCGTCCTAGAGTAACGAGGCCCCCTTGAGCATCAGCGTCTCGTTGGTGCCGTCCATGATTGTCAGCAGCAGCGCGTCGCGCGCGTACTTCTCGAGGTTGTACTCGCTGGAAATGCCGTAGCCGCCAAGCACGCGCACCATCTGGGCGGTGTGGCTCACGGCCTGCTCCGTGGCGTTGACCCGCGCGGCGATGCTGGTTTTAAGATCGCCCGGGAAACTCGAGCGGCACATCCAACTGGCCTTCCACAACAGCGCGCGCGAGGACTCGATGGCGCAGAACGCGCTGAACAGCTTGTCCGCGATCAGTTGGTGCTCGAAGATCGGCTTGAGCCCCTGCACGCGCTCTTTGGAGTATTGCAGCGCGTCCTCGTACGCCGCGCGCATCAGGCCCACCGCCAGGTAACCCACGCCCACGTTGCCCACGGTGATGATCGAGTTGTGCAGCATCGGGTAGCCCTCGCCCGGAGGGAAGATCATGTAGCTTTGCGGGATCTCGACGTCCTCGAAGAACACCGGACCCTGGTTGAGGTTGCGCAGGCCCACGCGCGGGACCGGCTTGCCGCGCGACACGCCCGGCGCGTCGGCGGGCACCACGAACGCTCCCGAGCCGCGCAGCCCCTGGGACGGATCGACGCAGGCGAAGACGATGTACACGTCGGCAATGGTGCCGTTGGACACGAAGTTGGATTTGGTGCCGTTAATCACCCACTTGTCGCCGCGCTGGACCGCCGTGGTGTAGTGACGGATCTTCGGCTCGAAATACAGCTTGCCGTCGGAGCCCACGTCCGGCTCGGAGCTGGCCCAGGCGCTGATCTTGCGGCCGGTGTTATCGGCGCAGAACGGCGCCACGTAGCGCTCGACCAGCTCGGTATTGTCCGGCGCTAAAAAGTTGATCAGCTGCGGCACCACCGATCCGGCGAGCAAACAGGCGGTGATTCCCGTGCCCCAACGCGCCAGCTCTTCCCAAACCATGCCCGTGGTGCTCGCGTCGAGCTCCAGGCCGCCGCAGCTCTCGGGCAGGGCCATCTTGGGAAATCCCAGCTCGAACGCCTGGCCCAGCACATCCCAGAACAGCTTGGAATCGAAGGCCTGCTGCGGGTCGTTGATCGCATCGAGCTCGACCTCGGCGGGCTGCAACACCTCCTTGCCGAACTTGCGTGCGGTCTCGACGATTTGCAGTTGGGTCTCGTCGGGCGTGAAGTCGATCATCTCTCTCTCCCTCTATTGGCTGACAATACAGATATGCAGTTGGATCACTCTCCGGTCGAGAAGTCGGTCATCTTGAAATAGAACGGCAGGAAGGCCTCGGGGTCGACCTCGGCCACGATTTTGCCGGGCAGCATCGTGTTGTCGCTGACAAGTAAAAAGCCCATCAAGGTCTGCTCGATTTCGATCTCGGCCCAAGGGTCGGCCGCGGAAGGCGTGAGCTGCACCGTGGCTTGGCCCACCTCGCAATGCTTGAGATCGATCGTGGTCTGCTGGCGCGCCAGCAGCACCGGCCCGTCGAACCCGGGCTGCAAATCGACGCGCGGCATGGCCTTAAAGGTGAAGCTCGGGCCGGTGGGCGGCAGCTCGGGCAGCTCGCCCTGGAGCTTGACCTCGACCTGCACGAAGCGCACTCCCGCGCGCTCGACCCAGCCGCGCACCGTGTCGCCCTCGCGCTCGAGGCTGATGTGCGACATTTTTTTGGGCAGACCGAAGATGTCGCGGCCGTTGTGCATCCGCGCCTCGGCGTCGATGGGCATGCTCAGGCAGTAGGTGCCCGACTCGCCGTTGTGGCGGCAGCGCAAATAGATCGCGGCCTCGTGGTAACCCGGACCGAGGTTGGTCGCCTTGTAGCTGGCGATGAACATCAGGCCCGCGGGGGTCTCGTCGGGCTCCAGCGGCGGCGGCAGCAGTCGCTGCACGATCTCGGGCTTGGTGAGGAACATTACTCCCAGCATCTGCGCGTCAACGAACTTGCGCACGCCAAGGCTGTAGTACTTGCTGAGCTCCTCGGGGGTTTTGACGTATCCCATTTATCAGCCTCCTTTAATCCTATGAAAATCGTTTGTAGACTTTCCATTCATTGCGCTGCGCCGTGAGAATCGCCTCCTCGAGCAGGCGCGGCGAGATCCGGTGCAGCAGGTTGCCCGCGCTGCCCGCCGGGGTCATGATCAGCCGCCGTTTGCGCTTGCGCAGCATCTTGACGATCAGCTCCGCGGCCTGGGCCTGGGTGTGATGCGCCGGTCGATCGGGTTTTACCAGCGAGCCGTCGGCCGCCAGAATGCGCTTCTCCGGATCGTGCTCGGTAAACCCGAGGTAGACCACGCCCACGTGCACTCCCAGATCGTGCAGCTCCAGGCGCAGCGATTCGGCCAGCCCGCTCAGCGCGCCCTTGCTCGCGCAGTAGGCCGTGGCCACGGGCACGCCGAACAGCCCGGCAATGCTCGAGATAAACACTAGGTGACCGCGACGCTCGATCAGCGGCTCGATCGCCGCCTTGGTCAGGTACATGCTGCCCAGCAGGTTGACCGAGGTCACGCTCTTGAGCACCTCGAAGCTCAGATCGCGAAAACGTCCGCGCATTGAGACCCCGGCGTTGTTGACCAAAATGTCCAGGCCGCCGAAGTTCTCGACCGCCGCGGCGACCATCGCCTGGCAGTCCTGGACCTGCGACACGTCGCCGGTCACGGCCGCCACCGGCCCCAGGGCCGCAAGCTCGTCGCGCGATTTAAGCAACCGTTGCTCGCCGCGGGCCGAGATCACTACCTTGGCTCCGGCCTGCAGCAGCTGTTTGGCCGTGGCGAACCCTACGCCGCGGCTGGCTCCGCTGATCAACGCCACCTTGTCTTTGAAGTAGTCCATGGTCTGCCTCACCTCAGGTGTCCGTATTGTTTGAGACCGGTCAGCGAGTCCTCGATCGATTGCTCTACGTCGGTCTGCGGCATCTCCAACTCGTCGATGGCGCGTTGCGAGCTGTAGTAGCTTCCGATCAGCGACAAACGCGCGATGCGCCGGTTGAGCTGCACTTTTTTGCCGCTGAGCTTTCCGAAGGCCTCGGCCAATGCGCCGCCGGTGAGCACCAGCGCGCCGGGCAGCACGACCTTGGGCGGCCGCGTGTGCGCAATGCGCGCCACTGCGCTGAAAAAGTCGAAGTAGCTCATGTTGCGGCCGCCGAGGATGTAGCTGCGTCCGGCCGTTCCTCGCAGCAGCGCCCCGAGCATGCCGCGCGCCACATCGCGGGCATGGGCGAAGTTGCGGCCGCCGGCCGAGGCGAAGAGCAGCTGTTTTTCGACGAACTGTTTGATCAGCTCGCCCGAGCTGGGCCGGGAGTCGTAGAGCCCGAGCATGAAGGTCGGCGCGCAGATCACCGCGTCCAGCCCGTGCTCGTCCACGTATTGCTTGACCAGCGCTGAAGCGCGGTGCTTGGACTCCATGTAGGCGATGCCGCGATATTGCTCGGGGAAGCCGCCGCTCTCGTCGCCCGGACGCTCGATCGTGCCGCTTTGGTAGGAGCTGGCCGAGCCGCAGAACACCAGCCGCTTGATGCCTTGCGTCAGGCAGGCGTCGAGCAGCTTGTGCGTGCCCTCCAAATTGACGTTGTAGATCAGCTCGTCCGGCGCCCACTGGTCGGTGATCGCCGCCAGATGAAAGACACAGTCGCAGCCATCGACCGCGCGCTCCAGGTCGGCTGCCGGACCGAGCAGGTCGGCCTGCTGCGACTCGATTTTAAGTCCATCGAGGGTCGGCGATTTGCTGTTCGGCTGCCGCAGTACGCGCACCGCGATGTTGGCTTCGAGCAGCTCGCGCACCAGGTAGCTGCCCAGCAGCCCGTCGGCTCCGGTGACCAATGCTTTGCCCGGATTATTCATGAAGCTTCTACTGTGGCGCACAATCTGTGCGCAATGACTTCGTCATCCTCGCCGATCCGTCCTCGACGTACCACAGCGGGTACGCCTGCGAAGTATCGGCTCGGCTTTCTAGTTCTTGCGGCACCTTGCACGCCTCGTTGACGAACCATCATGAATAATGCGGGCTTGCTGTAATGCTTTGTCATGTTTGTCCCGTTGTCACCGGGCGCGCTGCGCCCTGTTGTTAAATTTCGCCGTGTTCGGTGCGGTCGATCACCTCTTGTTGGATCTCGCGTCCCATGTCCACGAAGTAGGTGCTGTATCCGCCGACCTTGACGATTAGGTCGCGGTACTGTTCCGGATTGCGTTGGGCGTCGCGCAGCATCTGGGAGCTGGCCACGGTCGGCTGAAGCTGCGACCCGCCCATGGCGAAGTAGGCGCGGATCAGCTGGATCCATTTATCGCGAGCAGTGCGCGTCTGTCCCACGCCGCTGGGATGAAATTTGATGTTAACCGCGCAGCCCAGGACGTGTTCGAACGGCAGCGTCGCCACCGAGCGCAACGCCGCGGTCACGCCTTGGCGTTCGACGTTGTAGGGATTGCAGCTTGCGGCGAACGGCGTGGCCGCGCGTCGACCGTCGGGCGTGGCGATCGACAGTCGGCCGTCGATGGTGTGGGTGGTCATGCTGATCACGTAGGGCACGAACGGGCCGCCCTTGAACGAGCGGTGGTCGTGGGTCAGCTTGAACAACCGCTCGCTGACGCGCCGCGCCAGCTCATCGCTCTGGGGTTCGCCGTTGCCCCACATTCCGCCCAGCCCCTGGATCTGCTCAAGCAGCTCCTCGTGGCCGACGAAGTCATTGTCCACCGCCTGCAGCAACTGTTTGACGCTGAACGCGCGTTGCTCAAAGACCAGCTTCTTAATTACGTACAGCGAGTCGCTGAGGTTGGCGATGGAGTTGATGAACGAGATCCCGGAGAGGTCGTAGTCCGCGCCGCCGTGCGTCACGTCGCGCATGCTCTTTTGGCAGCCGTGCATGAAGGCCGAGATGTAGGGCGCGGGCAGCAGCTCGGCGTGCAGCTCGTCGCGTAGGTTGGAGCCGCGTACGATTTTGTCGACAAAGAATTGTGCCTGCTTGATAAAGGCGTCCTCAAGCTCGGCGTAATCGCCGAACGTGTCCGGGTCGCCGGTTTGCAAGCCCTCGCCGTGGATCGTGCCGGCCATGGTGGCCGCGTCGCCGTTGCGCAGGGTGATGTCGAGCACTCGCGAGAGCAGCAGGGCGTTGGCGCTCATCGAGCCGGTGCGGCCCGGGCAGGTCATCTCGACGCAGCCCATCACCGCGTAGTCGTGGGCGTCGCGCTCGGCGAATCCGCTGTTGCGCATCGCCGGCACGTTGACCTCGTCGTTGAACAGCGCGTAGCTCGACGTGCCCTGCTGCAGGTAGTCGGCCATGACGTGCAGCAGCTCGTCCGGGGTCTTTTTATGCACGCGCAGCGAGATGTTGGTGATCGCCTTGGAGTTGTGCGCCGCGCGCAGGAACAGATAGGTCAGCGCGTTGGTGCCGTCCTTGCCCTCGGGAGTCAGGCCGCCGATGGTCACCGGGGTCGAGCCCAGGAAGCGGTGGTAGAAGTGCGAGAGCATGTTCGATTCGAGGCGGATGTTCTGCGACATCAGCTTGAGCAGCAGCTCCTCGATCAGCTCGCAGGCCGCTGCCGGATCAGTGCGACCGGCCTCGAGGTCGGCGCGGTAGTACGGGTAGAGGATCTGGTCCAGACGGCCGAAGCAGTGCAGGTTCATCGGGTGCGCCAGCTCCACCGCGGTCTTGAGCGTCCACAGCGCCTGAACCGCCTGGGCAAAGGTCTGCGGCGGCTTTAGCGGCACGCGCTCGCAGTCGCGCGCCATGCGTTCGAGCTCGGCGCGGCGTCCGGGATCCCGCTCAATGTCCGCAGCCTCGCGCACCTTGACGGCCAGGCGTCGCGCGTAGGTCTCCACGCCCTCCAGGGCGTGCCTGATCGAGAGTAGAAAGTCGCGCTGCTCTTGGCTTAACCCGTCTTGCTCGAGCTGGTGCAGCACTTGGGCCAGCATTGCCTCCAGACCGTTATCCAGGGCGTTTTGATAGTCGAGGATTACGTGCCCCTGGATCGTGGCGCAGGTGGCGCAGGTGGCGAGCATTATTACCTGGCGCGAGGTGTTGCCCGGCAGGGCCGTGGCAAAGTCGTGCATCTCCTCGGAGTAAAGTCCCGACTGGGCCAAGCGCTGTTCGAGCACGTCGGCCAGGCAGCGGTCGCGCCAATAGGGCAGCAGCTCGCCCAGCAGCTCGCGACGGTCGGCCGGGTCGATCTGAAACGGGTTGACCTCGCGCCGGTCCATGGTCTGCAATCCCATGTTCATCGGCTGGGCCCCGGCGCGGTTCGCCAGGCGTTGGTTGTGAATCAGCTCGCCCAGCTTGCCTTTGCGCAGCAAGTACTTCAGGGCCTTGGCCGCGGACGCGGCGCGGAACGCAGCCATGCGCGGCTTGGTCAGCTCGGCCTCGAGCACGCGGTTGTACTCGCCGCGCTCGATGATTACCGGTGCGCCGAGGAAGTGCTCGGTCCAGTAGCCGGCGATGCGATCGTCCGGGTCCAGGTGGATCGTCATTCGTTCGTAGACCCGGCGCATGGCAAGGGCCACGCGCAGGTTGCGCGACATGTCGTGGTCCTGAGTGTCCTGCCAACTGTGGGTAAAATAGCGCGCGCGCTCCACTGAGATGTGTGCCTCGCCGCTTTGGTAGCGCCGTTGCAACCGCTTGATGCGTTCCGAGGGGCGGGGCTGGCCAAGGTCTTCCAGGACGTGAGCCGCTTCAGCCGTCATCTTCGGCCTCGCTTGTTGAGATTCGCTCGAGCTCGTCGAGCAGCATCTGGGTCATCCGCCGCAGGTGCGAGCGGCGCCGGGCCAAGTTCTGCGCGCTCAGCGGGTCGCCGCCCAGCAGCGGCTCGAGCATGCCCGAGTAGCTGAAGTATCCGGCGATCATTCCGTAGAAGCTGATCATTAGCTGCTCCGCTGCCAGCTCGCCATCGTGCGTCGCGGGGAACGCGCCTTTGATCAATTGAGTGCCCAGCTCGAACAGCGGCCCCATCAGCTCGCGGATGCGGTTGGCGTGTTTGCCGCCCGAGGCCTCGCGCTGCACGATGCGGCTGAAGTTGCGGTTGCGTTCGAGCAAGTCGTGGTAGGCGTCGATCAGCCGCAGCAGCCGTTGACGGGCAGTGCCCGGCAGATCCAGGGCCGCGGTGAGCTCGATGCGCATCCGTTGGTAGTAGTCGTCCAGCAGCGCCGCGAGCAGCGCCTGCTTGCTGTCGAAGTGGTAATGGATCAGCGCCTTGTTCACGCCCGAGAGCTCAGCGATCTCGCGGGTGGTAGCGGCGTCGAATCCAACCTCGCCGAACAGCCGATCAGCTGCGCGCAGGATCTTGTCTCTGGCTGATTTCGGTGTATGGCTCATAAATTTAACTGGGCGACCGGTTAAGAATTATCATACTGTAAAGTGAAGGAAATGCAGTGTCAAGCAAAGGCGCAATTAATAAAAATCAGTAGCCTGCATGTCCCGAAGGTTCCGCAGAATCGGCAGTTGCGATAGAGTTCGGCGATATGTTGACCAGCGTTGACTCTGCGGGCCAGGGCGACCGAATGCGCGGGGCGTTTATCGGCGTGGCCTGGGTGCTGCTGATCTTTCTGGCATTCGCCGGGCTGTATTGGCTCGGGTATCCGGCGCGCGCCGAGTTGGGGATGAGCACCGAGGGCGACTACATGCTTGGCGCACTGCAACTGCAGCGTGACTTGGCGCAGTGCGACGGAGCGTGCGACACGGCTGCGACCGTGCTCAATCCCGGCTACGTGATGGCCCCGGGCCTGCCGGTGTTCAGTACTCCGCTGTTTAGCCTGAAAGAGCTGACTCCCCAACGGCTGCGTCTGGTCAACCTGGCGGCGATGTTGCTGCTGCTGGCCGCGGTCTACGGCCTGACCGCGCAGCTCTACGGCAGGCGGGCCGCAGTACTCGCCGCGCTGATCACGGCGGGCATCCCGGCCTCGGACGGCCTTAGCGGGTTTTACAATCAATACCTGCTCTCGGCCGCAGCCAACGCGTTGGCCCTGCTGCTGTTGTTCAAGACCGACGGACTGCGTCGGCTGCGCTGGGCAGCGCCCGCGGGCCTGGCCCTGGGCCTAGCCCTGCTGTGCCACCGCGGCAGCGTGCTGTTCATTTTCGCGCCGGTGGTATTGATCTACTTCGCCCTCGGGCTGCGGCGCGAGGGGAAAATGCGCCCGCTGCTGGGGCTGGCGTTGTACCTGCTGCCCGCGCTGCTGCCGGCCTGGGGCCACATGTGGGCGTACTACCGCAGCCACCTGTTCGACCCGGTATTTTTCGCGCAGCTGCAGGCGGCCTGGCACGACCAGTCGCGCAGTGTAATCGAATTTCTGTGTAACTCGCGGCCCAGCGATGTGCTCAGCGGGACGATCAACTACGAGCTTTCCACGGGCGGCGGGTCGGACGCGGACCCCTGGTTCCACTTCCGTTCGCTGTTCGACGTGCAGCTGGGTTGGGCTCTGGGGCTGCTGTGGCTGCCCGCGGCAGCGGTGCTGGCCTGGGTCCGGCGGCGCGATTCGCGGACCTGGGCGCTGCTGGCCGCCGCGTTGCTGCCGCCGCTGTGGTTCGGCGCCTTTGGCACCAAGAACCACTTCTACATTTACCAGGTGGTGCCGCTGTTCGCGACGATCATCGCCGGGTCTGCCGCCGCGCTGCCTAGGCCCCGGGCGCGGCTGGCCGCCACGACCTACATTGTTGCCGCGACGCTGCTCTGCGGCTGGCTGCCGACCCTCTACGCCGCATCGATCGCCGGCCGCGACGGACTGCACTATCGTTTCAGCACGGTCTGGCGCGCGGGCTATATGCGGGACTTCGATACCCCGGGGCTGGGAAGCGCGTGCCGCGATCAGCTGGCGCTGCTCAAGCCGTCGGACTTACAGCGCACAGCAGTGCTGCTGGTGGGCTACGCCGAGATTTACGACGAGCGCAATCTGGACTCGATGAGCTTGACCCGCGACCTGTTGGCCTGCATGGGCATGGGCCTGCGCGACCTGCCGTTGGCCCAGGTCGAGCTGTTGACGCAATCCGCTCCGGACGGGGTCCTGGCCGAGGTCTGGATCTATCATGCGGACGAGCGCGGCTATCAGGCGGCCGCGGCCCTGACCGCGCTGCAACAACGGGCCGAGCCCGGCTTCCCCGCCTTTTCCCAGGGCTGGAGCGATCGCCCGTTCAATCTGCCGCCGCGGCCCGCTGGGCAGGCGTTGGTGAGGCCCACCGGCGGCATGAATCATCCGTTGAAAATACTGGTCTACGGCGCGCAAGAGGGCGAGGCTTTCGTAGCCCCATGAAAAATTTGGATTAAAAGTTTAAAGCGGTTGATTTTTTATTTTTTCCATAATAGCGTTGATTTAGTGCTGTGACGTTTCAGATGAGGGAATCGGGCCTGTTAGCGAAGAGACTCGAATCAAGAGCGTCCGGCAAGTTCATTTAACGCGGACTGATGAGGGTGAACTCGCCTGCTGCAGGTAACGGTTTCGGAAAGTCATAGCCATACCCACCGGGTTTATTACTGCCGCTAAACAGTATATACCCCGGTATCGGCGGACTTGTCGCCTCCAGCCCCCATGCAGACGAGATCGAACCGAGCGGTCCAAGACAATTTCAAGAGGTGTAGTTCGATGGGTACAAAGCTTTACGTGGGCGGCCTTCCTTGGTCGATGAGCAGCGAGGATCTGCAAAACGCATTTGCCCCGCACGGTCAGGTTGTAGAGGCCAAGGTGATCGAAGACCGCCAGACCGGGCGCAGCCGAGGCTTCGGCTTCGTGACTTTCTCCAACGAGGAGGAGGCCAAGAGCGCGCTTAAGCTCGATGGCACCGAGATGGACGGACGCCGGATCAAAGTCGACATGGCTCGCGAACGTAGCGGCGGCGGAGATCGCGGCGACTTCGGCGGCGGCGGCGGTTCGGGCGGTGGTTACTAAGAACCGATAGACATCTGGCTATCAATCGGGGCGCGGCCGGCTGTATTGCGGGTCGCGCCTTGTTTTATCATTATCTAGTCATTGTGTGCGCCCAAGGCGGAGATGGATGAGCAATCCGTGACGGAAATCGTTTGTAACGCCTGCCGCAGTACCCAGATCAGCGAACGCTATCGTTTTGACGATCGTTCGTTGTATCGCTGCAACCAGTGCGGCCTGGAGTTCATCCACCCGATCCCGGAACACGCCGAGCAACTCTACGGCGAGTACTATCTGTCCATCGACGGCGTCGGGCGCGAGGTGGGCTACGACAACTACTTCGCCGACCGCGAGCTGCTGCAGCGCGAGTTCGTACGCAGGATCGAGCTGATCGAACAACAGCGGCCGCCTGGATCGCTGCTCGAGATCGGCTGCGCCGCGGGCTTCTTTCTCGACGCTGCGCTCCAGCGCGGCTGGAGCACGATGGGCATCGAGATCTCGGAGCAGGCCGCGCGCTATGCCCGCGAACAGCTTGGGCTCGATGTGCGCCAGGGCACGATCGAGCAGTTCGAACTCGAGCCCGAATCGTTCGATGCGGCGGTGCTGAACGACACTATCGAGCACCTGCGCGATCCGGCGCGGGCGATTGAGCTGATCGCCGCGGCGCTTAAGCCCGGCGGCGTGCTGCTGATTACCACGCCGGACACGGGATCGGCCTGGGCCCGGCTGCTGGGCCGGCGCTGGGTGCACCTCAAGCCCGGGGAGCACTTCCACTACTTCAGCGCGTCCTCCCTGGCGCGGCTGCTCGAGCGCTTCGGACTGGGGCTGATCCACAGCGGGCCGCTGGCCAAGGGGCGCACCTTGGGCGGAATTTTGGCGCGCTTGAACTTCCATCGCTTTGACAACCAATCGCGGGCGTTGGATTGGCTGAGCAAGGCGTTCAACCGCCGAGTGCCGCGTAGATTCGGCGTGCGTTCGGGCGAGATGATCGCCCTGGCGCGCAAGGTCGGCGGCTGAGGATGCGCAGAATCGGACCGCTGCCGTGGCTGATGGCGGCCATGGCCGTGGTCTACACGGCCTATTGTTGGTACTTTCCCATCGATTACCTGCCGGACACCAATACCTATATCTTTCCGGCGCGGGCGATTCTCGAAGGCTCATACGACTCGATTTACCGCGTGCCGGTCTACCCGATGTTCCTGGCGGCCTGGATGGCTCTGGGGCTGAACACCGACCAGATCGTGATCGTGCAGCACGTGATCGCCTGGCTGACCATCGCATTGCTGTACTGGGCCGTGCTGCCCGGCCTGGGCCGTCGCGGCGCGCTGTTCGTGGCGTTGATCTACGGCATCAGCCCGGTCTGGCTGAGCCTGCAACACATGATCTTCTCCGAGGCGCTGTTCGTGCCGCTCTCCGTGCTGTGCCTGACCATCGCCCTGCGCGGCAAGCTGGCCCAGGGCCCGCTGGGCCTTACCGCGCTGCTGGCAGTGCTGATGATGATCTCGGCGCTGACCAGGCCGATCTACCTGTCGTTCGTCGCCTGCATGCCGTTGCTCTACTTGTTGTTCCGCAACGAGCCGCTGAAAAACAGGCTGGCTCATGCCGTGGTGTTCTGCGCGGTCTGTGCGGCGATGGTTATGCCCTGGATGCTGCGCCAAAGCGACGAGCAGACCGACTTCTTTACGCCGATCGCCGCGCGCAACCTGCCGATCAACGCCGTGATGCTGATCGATCCCAAGATGCCCAGCAGTGACGAGGGTGCCAGAGATTTCGCCGTGGAAAATTTCCGAACACGGGGCTATGCCAAAGATGGATGGACCAGCGGCGAGCGCAACGATGCGATGCTGCTGCTGTTTAATGAGCTGGGCACCGCGTTCGAGGTGGACGAGCCGGAAGTCAACCGGATGCTGACCCGTCTGGCCTTAGAGGGCATAGCCTATAAACCGCTGGGTTATGCCAAGGTGGCGCTGATCAACTTCCTGACCTTGATGCTCACCGTTCCGGCGATGGCCCTGCTGTTCCTCGCGCCGTTGTTGATCGCCTGCCGACGCGAACAGCGGCCGAGTTTCAGCGCGGGACAGATGCTCTATCTTAAGGCCCACGTGTTGGTGCTCGCGGTGGTCACGGCGCTGTTCGAGGTCGGCATGCCGCGCTATTCGCTTACGTTCTGGGTCGCGCTGTGCGTGTTGTTCGTGGCCGCGGCGCGGCTGGTGCAAGCGCGCTATCGTCCCGCCGAGGGGTCGAAGGCCGAGAGGTCGGGGTCAACGTAGCAGCAGCCCCAACAGGCGGGCAGGGTGCCGCGCTCGCGGATCAGCGCCCTGAAGCGCGCGAAGCGCTCCGAGCGCCAGACCTGTTTTAACGACGAGTCGATCACCGATCCCACCTCGTAGCTCAGACACGGATAGACCCGCCCTTGGGGCGTGATGATCAGACATCCCCAGGGATCGAAGCACGGCAACATCTTGCCGTAATAGCGTTCGGCGTTGAGGAAGTAATCCTCGGTCAGCTCCGGGTCGCGGAACGCGGGGTAAAAACGGAAACGGGTGCGTCCGGCCGACCCGCGCCGCACCAGCGAGCTGAACAGCTTGGCGAACTCGGCCCGCAGCCCGCGGTCCTCCAGCGGGCCGAAGTAGTGGACTTTCTCGTAGCTGGGGTCGTCCAGGGTTTGGGTCAGAAACGGGTTCATCTTGACCGGGTTGTCGTACTCCAACGAGAAGGTGACGAAGTCGGCGTCGAGCTTTACCGCCTGGGAGATGATCGTTTCGACGCAGCCGAAGTTCTCGGCGGTGACCGTCATTTTTATATCGAGCAGCGGGTAGCGTCGTCCAACCTTGCGCTTGGCACGCTGCAGCGCGTCAAGCCGCTGGATGGAGGCGTCGTAGGAGCCGGGTACGCAGGTGATTCGATCATGGATCTCGCGGTCGCCCATTAGCGCGCTGCCGATCAGCAGCGTGTGCGTGCGCAGGCACAGATCGATCAAGCGGTCGTCGAGCAGCAGCGCGTTGCTCAGCAGGTTGACCCGCCGAATTGCGCCGACCCCCTCGAGGATGCGGAAGAATTCGGGATGCGCCAGGGGCTCGCCGCCGGTGAGCGTGATCAGCGTGAAGGCCGGAACCTGTTGCGCCAGCCCGATCCATTCGTGGGCCGGCAGCTCTCCCGCGGGCAGGCGCCGACCCTCATCGTCGGCAATGCGGCGCTGAAAACAGTGAGAGCAGCGCTGGTTGCAGCGGTAGGTCAGTTCGAACTGCATGCGATAGGGCGGCAGCAGACCGCCGTCGCCGGCCAAGCGCGCCAGGCGACCGTACGATCGTCGCAGCATCTCGAAATATCGGTCCAAATTCCCTCCGGAACGTGATTGCTCACGCTACTGCAATCTTTCGGTGATCTCAAGCCTGGCCGCACAGCGCTGATTTGAATTTTGCTTAGGTTGATCTATCATCCAACAAGCGCCGAATCTCGATCAACAAACCGTTAGTCGTGCTTACGGAAGGGGTCCCATGAGCGGTATATGTGGAGTTGTTTCCAGCGGTGATTGCGCCGAGCTGTTGTTGTTTTGTACCGACTATCACACCCACCTGGGAAGTCAGCTGGCTGGCATGGCCGTCCACGGTGAAAAGATCTACAAGAAGATCCACGACATTACTCAAGGTCAGTTCAAATCGCGTTTCTCCGAGGACTACCTGAAGATGCGCGGCAAAATGGGCGTCGGCGTGATCAGCGACGCGGACGCCCAGCCGCTGCTGATCCACTCGCGCTTCGGCAGTTACGCCCTGGCGATGGCCGGGATGATCGACAACAAGGACGAGCTGACCCAGGAGCTGTTCAACGGCGGGTCGATCTTCACTGAGACCTCCACCGGCGAGATCAACTCGGTGGAACTGCTGGCCAAGCTGATCGAGACCGGCGAGACCTTGGTCCAAGGCGTGGAGCAGATCTACGACCGGATTCAGGGCTCGGCCTCGCTGCTGCTGCTGACCGCGGACGGGATCATCGCGGCCCGCGACAGGCTGGGCCGCACGCCGCTGGTGCTCGGCGAGCGCAACGGCGACTACATGCTGGCCTCGGAGCAGTGCGCCTTTACCAACCTGGAGTTCAAGCCGTTGAAGCTGCTCGGGCCGGGCGAGATCGTGATCGTCAACAACGAGGGCTACCGCGTGCTGCGCAAACCCGGAGAGCAGATGCAGATCTGTTCCTTTCTCTGGATCTACACCGGCTACCCGGCGTCGAGCTACGAGTGGATCGGCGTGGAGGGAGTGCGCGAACGTTGCGGCGCGATGATGGCCCGCCGCGACGACGTGCAGGCCGACCTGGTGTCCGGAGTCCCCGACTCGGGCATGGGTCACGCCGTGGGCTACGCGATGGAGTCCGGGTTGCCGTTGCGCCGCGCGCTGGTCAAGTACACCCCGGGTTACGGCCGTTCGTACATTCCGCCCTCGCAGAAGATCCGCGATCAGGTGGCCCAGATGAAACTGCTGCCCGTGCCCGACGTGATTCGCGGCAACCGGCTGGTGATCTGCGAGGACTCGATCGTCCGCGGCACCCAGCTCAAGAGCTTCACCATGCAAAAGCTCTGGGACTTCGGCGCCAAGGAGGTCCACCTGCGGCCGGCCTGTCCGCCGCTGATGTTCCCCTGCCGTTTCGCGCTCTCCACGCGCAAAGTCGACGAGCTGATCGCGCGCCGCGCGATCAACGTGATCAGCGGCGGAGACCAGACCAACCTCGGTCCCTACCTTGACCCGGATACGCCGCAGTACAAGAGAATGGTCGATTGGATCGCCCAACACCTCGGCGCCACGACCCTGCGCTACCAACGGCTGGACGATATGATCAAGGCCATCGGGCTGCCCGAGGAGAACCTGTGCCACTACTGCTGGACCGGCCGCTCGTTGTCGTACGAGTACAACCCGCGCCAACGCGAGCTCGGGCTGGAAACGGGAAAGATCTGATTAATAATCCTGGCTTGACCTGACCGACCGCTGGGCGATTAACAGGCACGGGGGAGGGTGGCGATGTCCGAAAAAGACGCCAACGCCGAACGCGGAGTAATCGAGAAGCTGCTCTCGCAGATGCGCGGCCGCAATCTGTCGGACTTGTTTATCACGCCGGGCAAGATTCCGGCGGTGCGGATCAACGGCGTGGTCTCGGCGCTGAAGATGGGACCGACCAAGCCCGCGGACCTCGATCAGTTCCTGTCCAAGCTGCTGACTCCCGAGGCGCGCGCCAAGCTCGACCATAGCGGCGACCTGGACATGGGTTTAAGCCTGCCCGACGGACGTCGGTTTCGCCTCAACATCAGCCGCCAGCAGGGGAAATTGGCGCTGGTCGCGCGCGTCCTGCCGCCGGGCGAGCTGAAGTTCGACGAGCTGGGGCTGCCGCCGGAGCTGGCCGAACTGGCCCAGATGCCGCGCGGCCTGGTGCTGGTTACCGGCGCCACGGGCTCGGGCAAGTCGACCACCCTGGCGGCGATGCTGAACCACATCAACAGCACGCGGCGCGTGCACATCGTCACCATCGAGGACCCGATCGAGTTCATCCACCGCGACATCAGATCGCGGATCAGCCAGCGCGAGATCAACAGCGACACGCTCTCATTCGCCTCGGCCCTGCGCCACGTTGTGCGCCAGAGCCCGGACGTGATCTTCATCGGCGAGATGCGCGATCCGGACACGATGTCCGTGGCGCTTTCCGCGGCGCTGACCGGCCACCTGGTGCTTTCGACCCTGCACACCATCGACACCACCCAGACCCTGCAGCGCATCTTGAGCTACTACCCCGAGCACATGCGCCATCAGGCGGCGATGGACCTCTCGCTGAGCCTGGCCGGCGTGGTCTCCCAGCGGCTGGTGCCGCGCGCCGACGGCAAGGGACGCGCCGTGGCAATCGAGCTGCTCAGCGCCACCCCGGCCGTGGCCAAGCTGGTGCGCGAGCAACGCGTGGAGGAGCTGGGCGACCTGATCAAGGCGCCCAACCAGCCGGGGATGATCTCGTTCAACCAGTCGCTGCTCGATCTGTACAACAACGAGGCGATCAGCTTTGAGACCGGTCAGGGCTACGCCACCAACCCCGACGAGTTCGCGCTCTACGCCAAGGGGATGTCCAGCGGCGTGTCGGCCTTTCGCGGCGAAGCGCAATCCAAGCTCGAGCTCGAGATGGACATCCGCTCGCTGTTGGCACACGTACTCGAGCTCGGCGGCTCGGATCTGCACCTGACCGTGGGTCGGCCGCCGATCGTGCGCGTGTCGGGCGATCTCAAGCCGCTGGACGCGCGGCCGCTGACCGTGGCCGACATGCGGATGCTGCTGTTCTCGATTCTCTCCTCCCGCCAGCGCAGCGTGTACGAGCTCGAGCGCGAGATCGACTTCGCCCTGGCGCTGGAGGACGGTCGGCGCTTCCGCGTCAACGCCTACTACCAACGCGGCCATATGGCCGCGGCCCTGCGCGCGATCCCCTCGCGGGTTCCGGGCCACGCCGACCTGCACATCCCCGAGGCGGTGATCAAGCTCGCCGACCGGCCCCAAGGGCTGTTCCTGGTGGTCGGCCCCACCGGCTCGGGCAAGACGACCACGCTGGCGTGCATGGTCGACCGCATCAACGCGCGTCGCAAATGCCGGATCATCACCATCGAGGACCCGATCGAGTACAGCCACGAGTCGAACAAGGCCACGGTCGACCAGCGCGAGTTGCACTCCGATACGCACAGCTTCGCCGCGGCGCTGAAGTACATCCTGCGTCAGGATCCGGACGTGATCATGGTCGGCGAAATGCGCGACCAGGAGACGATCTCCGCGGCGATGACCGCGGCCGAGACCGGCCACCTGGTGCTTTCGACGATGCACACCAACGACGCGGTGCAGACCATCGATCGCGTGATCGACGTCTTCCCCTCGCATCAGCAGAACCAGATTCGCAGCCAGCTGGCCGGCGTGCTGGCCGGCGTGGCCTCACAGCGCCTGCTGCCGCGCCTCGAGGACAACGGCCGCATACCCGCGTTCGAGGTGATGGTCGCCAACCCGGCGATCCGCAACATCATCCGCGAGAACCGCATGCACCAGGCGCAGTCGATCCTCGAGACCTCGCGCCAGGACGGCATGGTCACCATGGACGCCGCGCTCAGGGGGCTGTTCGATCAGGGACTGATCAGCTACCAGGAGGCGCTGCTCCACGTGCGCAATCCCAAGAACCTCGGCCCGCAACCCAACAGCAAAGGGAAATAGTCCGCAGATGTTTTCAACAATGCACGTCAACGTCGACAAGTGGATTACAACTTGGCTGTTCAACCTGCAGCGACCCTATCTAAACGCCTGGATCGACCCGCCCAAGCCCGACTGCGAATCGGGCGCGCGCGAGCCTTCGGCCATCGAGTTCACGCCGCTGCGTCGCAGGCGGCGCTATCGCATCGAGCGTTTCGAGTTCGACTCGCCGCTGGCCAGTGGCTACAGCGTCAACGACCATGTGGGCGGGATCGTGCTTACGCCCAACGGTCCGGTCCGCGGCACGGTGCTGGCGATCCACGGCTGGATGGCGCACGGCGAGCTCGAGCTCGAGGGCATGGGCCTGCTGTTCGCGCTCAAGGGCTACCGGGTGGTCCTGCCGATGTTGCCGTTCCACATGACGCGCTGCGTGCCCGGCACGTTCAACGGCCAGCTGGTGGTCAGCCCGCAGGCCAAGCTGATGGGGATCGCCTTTGACCAGGCGCTGGCCGAGATCCGGCAACTGTGCAGTTATTTGCGCGCTGAGTTCGACGGGCCGCTGGTGCTGGCCGGGGTCAGCCTCGGCGGATTGATCGCGGCCCACGCCTTGCAGCACCCACTCCCAATCGACCGCGCCTATGTGGTGATCGCCGGGGCCGACTTGGCGGACACGGTATTCGAGTCGTTCCTGCTCGAATATCTGCGCCAGGCGTTGATCGCGCTGCGGCTGAGTGAGGCCGAGGTGCGCAGCAGGCTGGAGCGGTTCGATCCGGCGCGCGTCGAGCCGGCCATCGATCGTTCGCTGATCAGGCTGCACGGAGGTCTGTACGACCCGGTATTCACGCCGCGGCAGGTGATCCGTCTGGGCCAAAGCTGGGGGATCGAGCCGCAGTTCCATCCCGCGGGGCACGTCTCGATCCTGGCCTCAATTAGAAAGGTCTTCTCCGACCTGCCTTGAGGCCAGCCCTGATGCGGGTTAGCCGATAGCCTCGCGTCCGGTCTCGCCGGTGCGGATGCGGATGCACTGGGCCATATCCAGCACGAAGATCTTGCCGTCGCCGATCTCGCCGGTGCGCGCGCCCTGGACGATCGCGTCGATCGTAGGCTGCAGGAAGGCCTCGTTGACCTCGATCACGCGGCCGCGATAGACCTCCTTGTAGCCCTGCTGCTGGCCGACGACGGGGTGATCCGCAGCCATCTGCTGCCGCCCTCGCTGCAAATCAAGACCATGGAGTCGCGCTCGCATCGGCGCGGCAAACTCGAGAAGCTGGTGGCAGCCTACGAGATGGAGCTGATCGTGGACGCGCTCAAGGACAGCAACGGCAACCAGACCCGCGCGGCCCAGCTTTTAGGCACCACCAAGCGCGTGATTCAATATAAGATCGAGCAGTACGGCATCGACTACAAGCAGTTCAGACGGTCCTGAACCAAAACACGCGAGCAGGTTACCGATCTGTACTTACACTTTTAAACAAACTCAGCGAAAGGGATCGATCAATACCTGGGTCAGTCCCAGCTCCTTGAGCATATCGATGAAGCCATCGGCGTACTGGGGATGATGGTTGACAAGCTGCCGTAAATGCTCAATGGCCTCGCGCTCTCGGCGCATGCTGATCAGTGCCAGGATCCAGTTCAACGCGGGGTAGAACTCGGGCGGCACGTTCGGGATCATTGGTTTGGGCGTAGGAATATTCATCATTGCATCTATTTGCATTGACAGCTGGCCTCGACATCCTGTTCGGTTTTTATTGTATTAATTTAATAGCAACCGGTGTGCCAAACATTGAGCGCACACTGGAAAACTTGAGACGAAACGTGAGATCCCTTACAAATCATTGACGATTTTCCTTTGCTCCCTTTGGCTTGCATCGGCTGTGTGATGCCGATCTGGGCAGGGAGCGGGGCAAAAGGCTACAAGCAGAGCGAAATGCGCAAAAAATTACATATAGCTTCCATCAGAAATCCGACGTTGGCCAGACCGTTGGGTCGGCAATTATCGGCAAAATCTTTTAACATGGCGTGTTCAGGGAAATGGAGCTGCGATGACCGGCGAGCAAAACACAGCACAACCGCGAGGAGCATTGTTTGCGGTGTTTTACGCGGCGCGAGCCCTGGCTTTGGTGTTGGTCGGCGCGGCGCTGTTCGTGCATCTGCTGCGATCAAGGGTCAGCATCGAAGATCAAAGCGGCCTGTTCGACCTGGTAACCAGCCTCGATTTGTTTCGCGCCCTGTTCTATGCCGCGTTGCCGGCGGCCGTGTTGCTGCTGCTCACGCCGGGACGGCGTAAGCCGTGGGGCCATTGGGCCGTGGCGCTGGCGTCGTGCGCCGCACTATCAGCGGTCGCGGCCTGGCTGTTGCAGTACGCGGTGGACGCTGTGCGGCCGCGTCCGCATCCGGATAACGGCTTTGGCCTGGCTGGCCTGTACCTGGCGCTCAACGTGTTCTGCGTGCTGTATTTCCACGTTGGCGGACGCATGGGCCGCCGACTGCAGCGGGCCTTGATCCAGTGCGTTGGACCGGCCGACCTGCTGTTGCCCTCTGCGGTCTGGGCCGCGTTCCGCCGCGAGGGCGGAAGGTCGTTTGCTGCGTTGCGTCCGCTGCCGATGCTGCTGGTGCTGGCCGTGCCCTTTGCGCCCTGGGCCCTGAATCCGCAGCCGTTTCCCGACCTGCCGCAGCCCGCACCCGGGTTCGAGCGGCTGAGCAATGAGCCGAGCAACATCTACCAGGTGTTGACGGATGCGCACGATGCCCTGTTGGTTACGGCCAACAACGAGCGGATTTATCGTTTCGATCCGCGCAGCGGTGCGCGCTCCGAGCTGGCGTTCGGCGGGCTCGACGGCATCCAGGCCTTGGCCGTGCGCGAAGGCGGACTGGTCTACTGCGACCCGGCGGTCGGCCGCATCCTGCTGATCGACGCCCAGGGCAGATTCGTCGAGCAGGAGATCGAGCTGAGCAATCCACTGCCCCAAGATGCGCTGGGCAACCTGTGGCGCACGCTGTACGACGGACGCCAGGGTGTGCTGGCCTCGTACTGCATGGAATACCTGGCGCTGCTCGATCCGCAGGGCGGCCGTGTGTTGGCCAACACCACGGATTACTACGCCGACGCATTGATCGATCCCTCGCGGCCCGAGATCCACGCCACGCGCTTCGACCCGGGGCGGCTGATTAGCTACGACGCGCACACGCTGGAGATCAAGCGCAGCCTCGAGCTGCCGCGCTTTCCCGAACGGATCGCGGTCGACGGGCCCACCGATCGGCTGATCGTGGCCCTGCCGATGCGCGGCCGGATAATCTCCATCGACCTGGAACAGTACCGAGTGCTCGACGGAGCCGGATCGTTTCCCGGCGTGCGGGTGATCGCTCTGGACGTTGTGGCGCGCCGGATCTATCTGGGCGGATTCGCGCCGGTGCTCGAGGTGCGCGACCTGGACGATTTATCGCTGATCGACCGCATCAAGGCGCCGCCCTGGATTCGCTGGATCGCTCTGGATCAAGGCGACAACGCGCTGTATTGCACCTCGGGCCGCTTCGGCCTCTATCGCCTCGATTTACGCGGGCTGGGCGACGGCTCGGCCGCCAACCTGCTGCGCAGGCTCGATCCGTTTTATCCGTTGGTGTGCTGGGCCAGTCGCGAGCTTCAGTCGCTGCTGGGCTGGGATTGAGCGCGCGCCTCTGAATCGCTCGGGCCGCACGCTCCGATCCCCAGCAGATTTTCCCCTTGGACCTTGTCGAAGATCCGCTCGGCCATCAGCCGGTTGCCCAGGTAGGTCAGGTGCACGAAGTCGTAGAACAGAAACTCGTCGCGACGCTCCTCGAAGATAGTCTGCGCCTCGACCAGCGGCAGATCGTTCTCGCGGCAGAAATCGCGCAGCACCTGCTGGAAATCGGAGATGATGTTCTCGCCGAAGAAATAATCCACATTCAGCGGCTCCTCGACGAACAGCAGCTTGACGTTGCGTTCGCGGGCCAGCTCGAGCAGCCGTTGCAGGTTCTCGCGGTAGCGCTCGGTGTCGCTATGCTCGGGCTCCAGGCGTGAGCCCACGGCGCGCAAATAGAAGAAGTGGAAAATGTTGAACAGCTTTTTAGTGGACATGTAGTTGTTGACAACGCAGTTGATCACCACCAGGTCCGGGCGCATGTGCGCCAGCACGACCTTTTCGTAGGTCTGTAGGATGTTGTAGTCAAACGAATCGCTCTGAGAGCCAAGGTTGACCACCTCGATACGGTCGGCAATCTGGGGATGACAGCTCTTGAGCAGCATGTCCAATTGGTTGGTGTAGACCTGATCGTAGCCCGGATTCAGCGGATCGCCGAAAGTCGAGGAGCCGCCCATGACCACGATACGGTAGTCCGATCCCTTGTACAGCGGGAAGGGCTTGCCGTTGTAGATCGAGCGTTTGGCCAGCAGGATCTCCTCGTCGATGCTGCCCCACTTCATGTACTCGCCGTACCAGTCGCCGGCCACGCCTAACCGCTTGGTGACCGGCGCGACGAGCAACACGCCGAGCAGTATGCCGAACAACGCGGCAGCGCCGCCGAAGGCCAGTACCGAACGCCGCGGATAGTCCTCGAGCCAGCGCGGCGGGCAGAACAGCGCCAGGGCCAGCCAGGCCAGCAGCAGCAGCGGGACCGCGACGATCAGTGAATTGCGCAGCAGCCTCAGCGTCGCCGGGATCGAGAGCGTGTTGCGCAGGGTGCGCTGGACGCCGTCCGCGCCCCTGATCTGCAGTTCGAGGGTTTTTAGCCGCAGCGGTTTGGCGAACGGCTGGCCATCCTGCAGGAAGATGTTGACCGGGCCGCGCATCCGGCCAAGGGGCGCGCTGCACACGATCCGGCCGTCGGTTTTGAAGTTCAGCGTGCCGCTGACAAGTTCGATCACGAATTTGATGTTGCGTCCGGTCTCGAAACGTTCGGCGGTCTGCAGCGTCTCGATCCGCTCGCCGTTGAAGTGGAAAATCCCGCTGGCGTATTGCTCGATCCCCGAGATGCGCACCAGGTCGAAGGCGGTGCCGCGTTGGTTGAAGCGCACTACCAGCATCTGATGCTCTCGTAGCGTGAACCCAAAAGAAATCCGCTCGATATCGAGCCCCGCGCGCGTCGTGCCGGCCACTAGGAAATCGGCCGGGCCCAGGATATAGGGATGAATTGCCGACTTGATCAGCAGCGTGCTCGAGGGGATTACCATGTAATTGACCAGGAAAGCCGCGCCGACCAACAGCAGTGGGAAGAACCAGGCTTTAACGAACAGCACCCGCAATATCCAGCCCATACGTAATTGCCGTAGATATGCTAGGGTGCGCAACGTTGACCTCGTTTCAGCGCCCTTGGTGCGGGCTGGATGCAGTATCAGGTACAAATTACACATAATCCAGAGCAGGGCGTTGAAATATTTGTCAAACGCCTACGCCGGGAGAACCGTGCTTGAGCCTGTTGCCGCGCAATAGACTGCGAATACTGATTTTCAGCCTATTGCCCGCGCTGCTGCTGTTGCTGGGGGCCGCGGTAGTGGTCCGGCTGCTAGAGGATTGCGGTGCGTTGCACACCCAGCGGTTTGATGACCGCGCGGCCTTTCTGGCAAGCCGGGCCTTTGAACTGCGCGGCGAGCGCTACGCAACGTCCGACCCCAGCCTGCCCCCCGGCTCGTTCGCTGCAAACAAGCCCTTGGATTGTCTGCGCATATTCGTGCTCGGCGGATCTTTCGCCATGGGCACGTCCTACGTGCACCAGTCGAATCCCGGCCTGGACCGCGGCGGCCTGTCCAGCTGGATCCGGGCGGACCTTGAGCAGCGCTTTCCCGGGTCGATGATCGAGGTGGTCAACGCCGCTGCCGGCGGACAGGACTCGTCGCGCGTGGAGCAGATCCTGATCGAAATTCTCGACTATTCGCCCGACTTGTTGATTGTGGCCACAGGCAACAACGAGGGATTCGTGCCGCCTACGCCGCTGAACCGCCATTTGCATCGCTGGGCGCTCTACCGCGCCCTGGTGCGGTTGATCGTGCCGCAGGTCGATCCAGAGCAGCGACCGCGCTACACGCCGCTGTACGCCGAGCACGACCGCGTGCTGCAGACTTTCGTGGACAACCTGACGCGGATGGCCCAGCACTGCCGCGAACGCGGAGTCCGACTCATCCTGTGCACCATGCCGGTCAACCTGCGCTACAACCCAGTGGGCGAAGAGCATGTCGAGCTTTGCGCGTTGCCGCGGCTGGCTGAGGGTGCCGCTGCCCAGACCCTGCGCTGGGTATCCGGGCTCAATTTTAAGGCCCTGGCCGTTGACCTTCCCCAGAGGGCTGACGCGCGCAGCTACCTGGCCCTGGCCGCAAGGCTCGAGCGTCGGGGGTGCATCCCCGAGGCGGGCTGGGCATATCAACATGCGCTGGAACTCTGGCCGCGCAACCGCGCCACGCCCGCGGTCAACCAGGCGATCCGGCGCATCGCGGACGAGCAAGGAGTGCTGCTGGTCGACCTCGAGGCGCAGGTCGCCGGGATCTCGCCCAACGGCGTGCCGGGCTACGAGCTTTACAACGACAACTGCCATATGCGCTGGCCCGGGTACGCGGCTGTCTCGCGGATGATCGTCGAGCGGATGATCGCCGATCAGATCGCATTGCCCGACGACGGGCCGCCGCTGCCCTATGCCGGGCTCAAACGACTGCGCTACGAGTTGGGCCTAGACGAAACCTATCTCGAGCGCGTTCCCCAGCGCTGGCCCCCGGGGCGGGTCGCGGACTGCCGCTGATCGGACGAACGCCCGCCCGGGCCGCGATTAGCGGCACAGGGGGCGTAGGAGGGGATTGTTAGGCGGATTGTATGGTGAGATATCTGGCGGAGATTATCTGATAGTTCTTCAGCTGGAACATCTACTGTTCCTCGTCTTCCTCAAATGATTCGTCCTCGGAAATGCCCTGGGCCGATTCGGCGTTGACTCCCCGCGAGGGCAGCCTGACCACGGCCCGGCGGATCGAGAGATCTGCGGTGGCCATGCGATGGGCGGGCATCCCGCACAGCATTTTTGTGATCGAAGCGTTGGAGAATTCTTGTGACATCCGAGCCTCCCTTGTGAACCCAATTTCAAGCGCGCCTGCCATTTAGCGGGCGCAGCGGAATCCCAGGTCGTCGTCGCGAGTGTGCGGCATCAGGTACTGGCGGTGGTCGTTGCGCGCCATCTCCAGCGGTTTGCGATAGCTGCCGCCGAGCACGACCTTGAACTTGTCGCGGTACCAACCCAGCTCCTCGAACTGTGAGTTGCTGGAGGTCCACTCCGAGACGTTGCCGCCCATGTCCTTGACGCCGTACGGGCTGCGATCGTTCTTATACGAGCCCACCGGCATCGGCATGCGTCCCAGAGGCACCGCGCAGTAGGCGTAGTTGCTGCTGAACTCGTCTCCCCACGGATAGGTGCGCTTGTCAGCGCCGGCCGCGAGCTGCCACTCCTCGGCCGTGGGCAGGCGTTTGCCCGACCACTCACAGAAGGAGCGGGCGTCTTCCCAAGTGACGGCGGTGACCGGCATGGCTGCCGCACCCTCGGTATGGGATCCGTTGATCCACGACAACGGCGCCTGGCGATCAGTTGTATCGACAAATTGCTTGTACTGGTAGTTGGTCACCTCGTAACGGTCGATCGAGAAGCCCTGGACCTCGACCGTGGTGGCCTCGACGTTGTCGTTGGCGGTTATTTGAATTTTGCCACCGGACACATTGACCGGGTCTTCCAGATCGTTGGGAAGCGAGGAATTGATCCCCTGAAAACCGAGCACTGCGATCATGGAAAACGCGGCCAGAACCAACATTAAGATGTAGCGTCCTGGTTTCATGGCGTTCTCCCCTTTTCAGATCCGAACCAGCTGCGTTTAAATTTCGTTTCAACCTTTTTCCGATGCCGACTTAAGATAGATACACAAAGCATGCCAAAAATGAGAAGCAGGCTTGATTAGTATCCGAACGTATTATGATTCGCTGATCGCGGACACATTAATGAGAATTAAGACAATAAAAACAGAATGCTATATGGTTAAGCCGTCCGGAGCCGTTTCCGCGGTCAACCGCGGCCACAATGGGGGACGTGCCGGATCGCTACGCTCGATTGTTGATCAGCGCCGGAATATTTGTAGCTGTTGTTACTTATTGTAATTTAAGCGGTTGTGAGGTCCGGGATGTCAGGGGCCTGTTTAAAAGGTGCGATCTTGTGTAAAATGCGGCTCGCCCATACCGCTTGCTTAACGGAGAATGTAAATGGCCCTATACCGCTTCGAGGATAAAACGCCCCAGGTTGATCCAACAGCGTTCGTCGCCGAATCCGCCTTGGTGATCGGAGACGTGATCATTGGCCCGGAGACCTATATTGGTCACGGCGCGATTCTGCGCGGGGATTACGGCACGATCGCCATCGGCGAATGCACCGCCATCGAGGAGGGCGTGCTGATCCACTCCCGTCCCAGCGATCGCACGCAGATCGGCGCCCATGTTACGGTCGGGCACGGCGCCTTGATTCACAACGCCACGATCCGCGATCAGGCGGTGATCGGCATGCGTTCCGTGATTTCGGACTACAGCGAGGTCGGAGAGTGGGCGATCATCGCCGAGGGTTCGCTGGTCAAGGCCAACCAACAGATTCCGGACTATTCGATTGCCGTGGGAGTGCCGGCCAAGGTCAAGTCGCGGGTCACCGACCGTCACCAGGCGGTTTGGGAATATGGAAAACAGCTCTACCGCGAAATGGTCAAGCGCTACAAAGTGCCCGGTGCGTTCGAGCGCATCGACTGACATTCAACACTCGAGACCGCCGACAGGTTCGGCGCGGCCGCCGGACAGCTGATGGCCCTGCTGCGCATCCGGCGCGACGTGGCGCTGACCAACCTCGACATTGTCTTCGGCGATAGCCGGACCCGCGAGCAGAAGCTGTCGATCTATCGCGAGTCGATGATCGTGCTGGGCCGCCACGTGCTGGACTACCTGCGCGTGCCGCTGGTCGACTGGGAGAATTTCGAGATCGAGGGGCTCGAGCTGATCAACATCCGCCGCCAGGCAAAGGCGGTCGAACGCGTGATCTACGAGCATCCAAAGCTTTGGCTGTGGATCCACCGTCGCTGGAAAATCCAGCCCGAAGGAGTCGGCTCTCCGTATAATTCCTAGGCTGGACATCGCCCGCCCAAGCGGTCTTAATAGCCTCGGAAACCAAAGCCGCGGAGTACATACTATGCGACGTGCCCTGTCCATTCTGATCTGTTTGGCGCTGACTCTATGCGCCTTGAGCGCAGCGGCCGAGGACTTCGATCCGTACCTGGAGCAGAAGACCCTGGACTACGAAGAGTGGATTCGCACCTGGCAGTCCACGGGCCTGGGCGGCGTTTCGGACCTCGTCTTCACCGACGCGACCCGCACCGAGCTGCTGCGCACCAGGGGTGCGGGCGACAGCGAGGACTGGACCGCGTTTTACCTCACCAGCCAGGCGATCAACTACATGGTCACCGGCGACGAGACAGCCCGCTCCGAGGTGCTGCGCATGGCCGACTATCTGCACCTGGTGCATGCGGTGACCCAGGACCCGGGCTATCTGGCGCGCTATGTGGGGATCGACGCGCCGCCGTGGAACGTCGAGTACCCCCTGGGGCACGAGAACCGCTACGAGGGCGAGGGCGAGTACGCGGACTACTTCTGGCTGGGCCACAACGTGCGCGACAAGTACATCTCGTGGTTCTGGTCGCTGACCTGGGCCTACGACGCGGTGGAGGACGAGCAGATGCGCGCCACGATCCGCGATGATTTCCGCGACGTGCTGCTGACATTGCAGGCCAACGACTGGACCATCATCGACCCCTGGGGCGATGTGAACGTCGCGGCCCAAATCCTGCCCACCACGCGGCTGGCGATAATCCTGCAAACCGCCCACATTACCGACGACCAATATTTCTGGAGCCTGCTGGACTACGAGTACGAGCGCAACCAGGATCTAATCTGGATCGCGACCTTCTCGTTTTTCAACAAATATTTCGACTACTACGGGTTCATCAACAGCCACCCGGTGTGGAACGCGCTGTTCCGGCTGTGGCCCGACCGCGAGCGTTGCGAGTTCCTCTGGGAGGTCTACACCGTCAACGTGCGGCCGCTGGTGGAGAACACCCACAACACGTTCTTCGACGCGGTGCATTACGGCGCGTGTTTACGCATCGGCGGCTGCGATCCGGCCGAGCTCGATTATTTGAAAGAGGACGGTCTGCACACCGTGACCGTGATGAACGAGGCGCCCAACTATTGCCGGGCCGTGACCTGTCCGGAGCTGCCGCTGGACCCGTTCTCGGTCTGGGCCGACGAGTTCCTGGCCGGCATCCCCTGGCTCAACGAGCTGGTCGACTTCGACCCCCAGACCGCGGAGGCGCACCAGATCGAGGACCGCTGCTGGACCTCGTGCCTGTGGGAGGTCAGCCCGTACCACATCGAGTGCACCCGGGGCGACGACCCGACATTGGTGGGCCACGGCCAGGATTACATGGTCGCCTACTGGCTCGGCGTGTACTACGGCGTGCTGCCCGGCCCGGGACCGTTCCCGGACGCGCCGTTCATCGACGACCCTGCGGACGACGACGATGACGACGACGACGACACGTCCGATGACGATGATGACGACGACGACGCGGCGTCCGACGACGATGACGACGACGACGGCTGCTGCGAGTGAACTAAAGAAACAGGAGAGGATCAATGGCGCTGGATTTTGAGAAACGCGACGGAATCGCCCTGCTGGGCATGAACCGGCCTGAGGCCAAGAACGCCCTGGACGCGGGGCTGCTGCGCGAGCTGCTCGAGGCCTGGAACGAGATCGCGGCGGACGACGCGATCCGCGCGACCGTGCTCTACTCCAAGCTGCCCGACATCTTCTGCGCGGGTATGGACTTGAAAACCGTGATTGCGGTACTCACTGGCGCGCGCGCCCCTGAGAACGACGACGAGCGTTGGATCGTCGGCGACCCCAGCGGCGTGTTTCGCTCGATGCTGCGCCAGCGTGAATGGGACAAGCCGGTGATCAGCGCGGTCCACGGCCTGTGCCTCACCGGCGGGTTTGAGATGGTGATGGGCACTGACCTGCGCCTGGCGTCCGATGACGCGGGTTTCCAGATGCGCGAGACGAGCTACGGCATCATGCCCGTGGGCGGGTCCACGGTTTTCCTACCGCGGCAGATTCCGCTGGCCGCGGCCAAGGAGATCCTGATGCTCGGCGAGGTGGTGCCGGCCCAGCGACTTTACCAGTGGGGATTTTTAAACCGCGTGGTGCCCCGCGAAAAGCTGATGGACACGGCCCTGGCAATGGCGCAGCGCATCTGCAACAACGGACCGCTGGCCGTGCAGGGCGTGCTCAAGAGCATTCGGCTCAACGCCGCGCTGAATGTTGATCAGGCGATGCAGCTCGAGCTCGAGATTGGCATGCCGATCTTCAGCTCGGCCGACGCGCGCGAGGGCGTACTTGCGTTCAAGGAAAAGCGCAAAGCGCAGTTCAAGGGCGAGTAGAGGAAAACTACTTTAAGCCTAAAAAGTATTGTGCCTAAAGTGACCGAAACTTAACGTCAATCATTATCAAATGGATTGTGCAAATTACGGTTTGCTTGACTTGTTGTTCCTTCTTCAGGATTGTTTCTAATTTTACAAGCAACAGCGTGAAGTTCTGCTCGCGCGTTTCGGTCAATAAGGCAGGAGAAATCCTCGCCCCAATTGTGCTTGTTCGTCCCCGATTGAAAGGTATCGTTGTATGGCGACCATTTCTTGTCGTTCATCGGCTGTTTCCTCCCTTTTCTAAAAGGCTATCATTGATGACCCTACGAATTCAAGTAGAAATTCCAAAATGAGTTAGTCAAACGACGATTTTCTGTGACAACACGGAATGGACAGCCAGAAATAGTTTCTGTCAATGCCCACACCCCATTTGGTTTTTTGCCGACATACTCTGTTTGGAATTCCAAGTCATTTAATAATATTTTTCGGAGCAATTTTGAGCAGGTGTCTGGGTCCCGAACTACAAGGATTCCATTTGCAACACCGGACTCAAGGTGGATTTGCACAGATAATGGATGAATGCTTTTTAATGTTTTAGCACGTTTGTCATACATGTGTTTTGAAAAAATGGAGATAGCTGTACATAATTGGCTAAAATTATCGTAGCGGTTGAGAAATATTTCACGGTCTTTTCTATAAAGCGAAAAAGGGTATTTATCTCGATGTTCCAAATAAAGAGTGATGAAATCATCAACTAGGCTAGCATCGCAGCCGTTTGAAATCATTTCTTTTTCGTAATCTTTATCAAGTGCCTTGCTTTGAGTTTGCATTTCAATGCATCGATGATAATGATAGTCTAATGGGTAGCCTATGATCTTATTATTGAATTGTTTTAGGTCTTGTATTTGAGGAACATATGCAATTACTGGCTTACCTTGGGCAAGCGTTGCAGCTAATTCGGAATCTTTTCCCATTGTGTCGAATTCTTGAACCATGTATATATTGCATGATGCCCTTTTTAACATTAGGCCTTCGATTAATCCTTTGTCAATTCTATTAAGACACAGTGACTGTGTTGGATCAAAATATCTAAGATTGAGATCAGATAATGCAGAAGAAGAAAATAGGTTGTCAATAAACTCATATGTTTCACGGAATTCCCAAGATTGTCTCATGGAAGTAGATATGTAAATATCTAGAAAATCCCACGTGAGATAAATGTCTGTATTTTGCTTTGCAGTTTTTTCTGTCAGCTCAATGTCCTTTCCAATAATGTTGTATTCTTTTTCTAAATCTATAGGCGATACACCATAATCGCCTAGCGATCTACGCTCTTCTAAAAATTGTTTTAATAGCTTCGCTTCCCTTGTATAGTGCTCTTTTGTGATAAATCCATTGTAATATACGAGCGACTTGTCAATTCTTTTTATTTTTAAAACTTTATCATGTCTTGTTTTAAAAGAATGTTCTATTTGATGTCGTGGTGTACTAAAAGGCTTCAATCTTTCTTGTAATTGGGTCAAGGTTAGATTTCGTAGATGTTCGAACGCATTAAAAAATTGACCAAAAGACAAGAAGGCAAATCCTCGGAAACTAATGATGCCGTTTTTAAGATCTTCAATGTTAGACAATCTATCGTTGAAAAGAAAGTGAAAGAAGCCTTCCGAAATACGTTTCTGATTTAATAGCAGCAGCAATTCATTGAATTGAGGATAATCAAGGCCATGATCATTCGTGACCTTAATGAATTCCTCGATAAGGCACTTATCATCGGGGCTAATATCTAGAATGTTCAGGTTACCACAGAAATCATTATAAATAAGATGAATGAAAGCGTCGACGGAATCATTTTGGCTTATAAGTCCATCAATTGTTTCATCATGAAATAACATTGAACACCCCTAAAAATAATATTATACCTTTGAAAATAGTATGTCAAGAATTATAAATGATAATAAAATAAAGTAAAGGATTGTCTACTATTCCGAGTAAAGGTAATTGTTCCACATAAAAACTGAACGAGCACGCCGAGCTCGCCCGAGTCGCAGAGGAACGTCAGGCAACTGTCGTTTGGGACGGGGTTGAAATCGGCTAACAGTACGTCTTCTGCTGGTGTAATAGGCATAATTAAACTTCTTTTATCGTTACAAATTAGATCATAAAATATGCATGAAAATACATGCGAGGAAATGGCATGAGAACTACGGTTACGCTCGATGAGGGTCTGGTGCGCGAGGTGATGAGCGTGACCTCGGCCAAGACCAAGACCGCGGCCGTGGCCCTGGCGTTGCGGGAGCACGTGCGTCGCAAGCGGATCGAGAAGCTGCGTTCGATTTTGGGCAAGGTCGATATCGACGCGGTCGACCTGGAGAATTTGCGGGCCGAGGAGCTGCGGGAGGCGGAGTGGATCGATGAGTGAGGTGTTGATCGACACCTCGGCCTGGATCGCCGCGTTGCGCGGATCAGAGCGCCGGATTCAGCGGGCGGTGGACGGTCTGCTGGAGTCCGACCGGGCGTTGTTCTGCGGCGTGGTGGAGATGGAGCTGCTTCACGGCTTGCGCCCGCGCGAGAGGAAGACGCTGTTGCCTCTTTTCGAGGCCTTGCCCTACGTTCAACTGGACCGCGAAGACTGGCGTTCGGTTGGAAAGCTGCGGGGCGAATTACGCGCCAAGGGCAAGATCATTCCGGCCACAGACGCGCTGATCGCCGCGCTTTGCCTGCGCCTCGGAGTCCAGCTGCTCTCCCTGGATAAGCACTTCGACCGGCTGCCGCAGCTCAGGCGTTACAAAACCTTGTAAGTTATGCCCAAACCTCTAAAAACACGTCGAGCTCACCCGCGTCGCTGTAGAAGGTCAGGCAGCCGTAGTCGGGGCTGGAGTTGAGATCGGCGAACTGCAGATCCACGAAAAGACGTTCGTCAGATTGCAATGAGGCGTGCGGTGATTTGAACAACGCCTTGAAGCGTTTGTCCGCTTTGACGTCAGACTTGAGCAGCTTGTCTTGGTCTAACTCGGCCTCGAACGCGCGAACCTCGATGTTTTTGACCGGGACGTTGCCCACGTTGCACAGCTCGAGCCGGGGGGAGAGCCGATAGGCGGTGCTGAGCAGATGCGCATCGCAGGCCAGGGCCGGACGCGAGCTGAAGTGCGGCCGTAGCGTGTCGATGATGCGCTGCATGCACACACGGCAAAAGGGGATGGTCTTGGAAAGCGTACTCATTGCACAGATTCGCGTGGGCCGAAAGACCCCATGTGTGCGGTAGAACGCGCCCTCGAACAGCCCGACCAGCATCCGATCGGCGAACCCCAGATCCAGCGGCGTGGGTAGCGGTGTGTCGGCTTCGATGAAGCGGCGCCACTTGATCCGCTCGCGCCGGACCTCCGCGGTGACATTGGGATAGTCCTCGATGTTGTCCGGGGCGTCGGGGATGGCCGAATCGTATTCGTCAGCCAGGCCGAACGCGGAGTGGCCCAGCTCGTGCATTGCCACCGGCAGCCAGTTGGCCACTGCCGCGGCAGCTGCCACGCGTTTGTTCGGCGACGATTGGTTCCGCTTTGTGCCCCCGGATCCGCCCATCTGGTGACCGTTGACCACGACCATCGCGGCGTTCCACTGCGACAGCTCCTGCTCGAGGATTTGAATCGCACGTTGATCGTTGATTTCAATCAGCCGCTTGACGCCGCCCTCGATCATCTCACCGTAATGTGCGCCGAACGGCGTGTCCCGCGCGTCGCCCTCGCCGGCCCCGGATTGCGCCGAGGGAATCAGCAGTGCATGAATGTTGATCGCGTTTTGCAGGGTGCTGAACCACGGCAGCTCGCTTAGGCCGCGTACGAACTCCCAACAGTGTTTGATGTATTGCGGCAGCTCGAGCTCGGTGTAGCCGTCGGGAAGCAAGACGATGTTGTACATCGCATTGTCCGCACCGCTGTTTAGTAAAGTCTCGCGACGCAGTTCCATCGCGCATCTCCAGAAAAAACATTATCAAAAAGATATACGTATGGCCTGAATGTATAGCACACCTATTATGGAATGCAAGCGGAATAGGTGTTGCTACGCCCGCGCCTGCTCCAGGGCGCTGCTCAGCGCCTGCTCGGCCTCGCGGACCATGCGTTGAATCAGCTCGTCCACGGTCGGGATGTCGTAGATCCGGCCGATGGACTGCCCCACGGTGAGCATCGCCTGTTCGGCGTCGCCGGTCTGCCAGACCTCCTTGGCGCGCTGGCCCGAGATCAGCGGGAACAGCTCGCCGAAGTCGCCGCCTTCTTCCTCGACCTGCGCCACCTTGCGCATGATCCCGTTGGTCAGGGCGCGCACCTGCAGGCCGAACTCCTTGAGCAGGGTGCGCAGATGCAGCGAGGTGTCCATCTCGTTGCGCTCGATCAGCAGCTGGTGGATGTTCGGATGCACGGCGCAGTCCTTGGTCGCCAGGAAGCGCGAGGCCATCATGATCCCGTCGGCCCCGAGAGCCAGGGCCGCGGCCAACGACTTGCCGTCGACCATTCCGCCGGCCACGATCACCGGGATGTCCACGGCCTCGGCGGTCTTGGGCAGCAGCACGATGGTGCTCACGTTGTCCTTATGCGGGAAGCCGCCCTCCTCGAACCCAGCGATGGTCACCGCGTCGTAGCCCACTTTTTGGGCGTGGATCGCGTGCTTGACCGTGCCGACCTTGTGCAGCACTTTGACCCCGGCCTCCTTGGCCATCGGCAGGTACTGCGGTCCGAGGAAGCGGTCCACGGGCGCGCCCGCGATCTCGATCGCCGTCACCTTTTTCTCGCAGCAGATCGAGAAGAACTCCTGCAGCAGCTCGATCGGCAGGCGGATTGAGGGCATGGTGGTGATGTTGACGATGAACGGCTTGTCGGTCAGCTCGCGCGTCTTGTCGACCGCCGCGCGGAACTCGTCGCCCGTGTTGTAGTTGCCCGAGGTCAGGTTGCCCATCGCGCCGGCGTTGCTGATCGCCGCGGCCAGCTCGGGATTGGCCAGCCAGAGCATGCCGCCGCACTGGATCGGGTATTCGATTCCGAAAAGCTCGGTCATCCGCGTTTTCATCGTCAACCTCTGATTTAGCCCGCACTGTTAATGCGGGCAAGTGAAGATGCTCAAACTAGCATATTCGTAATGGGCTTACACGCGGCTCAACCGGAGAAGTATTGGTCCCAGACGCGTTGGGCCTGCTCGCGCCCCAGCGCCAGCAGGCGGTCGATGTTGCGCTGGGAAAAGGTCAGCCCGCGCGCCCCGCGCAGCAGCAACTCGAGCCCCCGTGGGTCGTAGGCGATCCGCACTATCCGCGTATGTGATTTGCGACCCGGCCCGCCCAGCCGCGATTTGGCCATGGCGGCGGCGCCGGTGATCCAGGGGTTGAGCTGTCGCTGCCGCAGCCTGTCCACGCTCTGGGCCAAGCCACGACGCAACGGGGTCTGCATTGCCGTCGGTGTCAGATCGATCAGCCAGATCTCGTCCAGGTTCAATTCATCGAGCAGCCTGATCGGCGCGTTGTTGGAGAACCCGCCGTCGTACAGCCGCTCGCCGTTGATCTCCACCGCGCGATCGCCCAGCGGCGGGATGCTTACCGCGGCGCGCAGAACAGCCTCGCGCGTTTCCGCATCCAGCTCGGGGGCAGACAGGCAGTAGCCACGCGGCTCGCCGCTGAGCGCCTCGGTCAGCGCGACGTAGATCGGCACCTGGCCCGGCGCGTCGGCGTCCGGATGGTCGTCGCGGTATTTGGCTACCAGGTCGGTCAGCGCGCCGCGGAACTTAAAGGGGCTCTTGAACTCGAGCAGCGCCCCGGGCTCAAAGGGCGAGAAGCGCGCCACATCCTCGCGCCAGGTCTGGTCCAAGCGTTGCACGAACTGCGGGCCGCGATTCCAGGCCAGGGCGTGCAGCAAGCCGATGGAGGCCGCGGCGATCGCCTCGAACTCCAGGCCGCGCTGGCTGAGCGTAATCAATGCGCCGGCCTGGAACGCCCCCAGGGCGGCGCCGCCCGAAAGCACCAGGCCGCGTTTGCGTCCTTGCGTCAAAAGTGACTCCCTCAAACGTATTGCAAACGGCAAAGCAGGTTGAATGCAAGATATAACGCGCACAAAGCCAACGGCGCGATGCGGCCCAATCGGCCGTGCAACGACGCCGCGCCAAAACCCGCCAGCAGTAGCAGCGCGGGCAGGCTGCTCAGCAAATAGCGGCCCTGGGGCTGCATGTCCACGTAGTATGAGTTGTACAGCGAGAGCAGCAACAGCAGCAACATGTAGGGCAGGCCCAACAGCCACAGCGCGCTTGGCAGGCGCAGGCGTGTTTCGCCTCGACGAACCGCGGCGGCCGCGGCCGTTGCCAACCCGAGCAGCAACGCGGCAAAGGCGATCCAGTACAGCGCCGGGGGCAGGATGCGATCCATCCAGCCGAACATCCCGTAGCAGCTGGCAAAGGTGATCTTCAGCCAGCGCAGCAGCGGGAACTCGCTCCAGGATTGGCCCAGTCGGCTGAACGAGTCGGCGTAGAGCAGGTGCGTGCGCTGGGCCAGTTCGGGCGGCAGTGCCTGGCTGAAACGTTTGATCTGCTGGTAGAGCACGTCGCGTCCCAGCACGCTGCCCTGGAGCAGCACGGCGTTGCGCACGAACCACCATCCGCTGCACAGCGCGGCCGCGACCAGCGCCAGGATGCCCGGGCCCACGGCGTTGCGACCCTGGGCGCGCAATCGCAGCAGCAGCCACAGCCCGAGCAGCGGGAACAGGGCGTAGACGTAGAGCTTGGAGAGCAGCGCCAGGCCCATACATAGGCCGAGCAGCAATGCTCGGCAATAGTTCAGGCCGCGTAGCTCGATGCTACAGCAGACCGCCAGCAGCGCGGCGACCGAGAACACGGCAAAGGCGTCGTCGTTGGCATAGGCGCCGATGAACGTCAGTTGCGGCCACAGCGCCAGTCCAGCCCCGGCCGCCAGGGCGGGCACGAGACGCCCTTGACCGGCGATCATTCCGGCAACGAAGCACAGCAGGGCCGCGGCCGCCACGCACAGCGCGTTGAACGCCCGGGTTGCGCTCAGTCCCTGCATGCCGCTTAGGCGCATGGCCCTGCCGGCGAGCAAATGCGCCAACTGCGGCGTCCAGATGTAGGGCTGGCGCACCTCGTAGCGATGCTTGAGGTCGATCCGTGCGTGGGTCGGGAAAAGCATTGCGCCGCTGTGCGCATCGAGCAGCGGGTAGAGCGGTTGTTTGGTGTTCGAGTCCAGCAGGTGGATGCCGAAGCCCGGGTCGTCCGATCTGGGCAGCCGGCCGTGCTCCGCGATGAAGCGCCGCGTCTTGATGTGTTCGTACTCGTCCGGGGCGCCGTTGTACTCGATCGACGCGGACCACCACAGGCAGTTGACCAGGGCCAACACAAAGAGCAATACCCCGGCGATTATCGCGGCCGATTTACCCTGGTGCATGGGCTGGAAGCATACCCTTAAGCGTAAAAGATGTGAAATCCCGGATTGACATCAGCGGCCCGAGGGTATAAACAACGCGCCTCCTGTCGGCGTTGGCCCGGCAGGAGTTTGTTTTAGACCGTAGTAAAATAAGGATTAGTAAGGACAGCGTCCCCATGACCGAGAACATCAACAAGCTGCGCAACATCGGAATCAGCGCCCACATCGATGCGGGCAAGACGACCTTGACCGAGCGGGTACTGTTCTATACCGAGCGGATCCACGCGATGCACGAGGTTCGCGGCCGCGACGGCGTGGGCGCGACCATGGACTCGATGGAACTCGAGCGTGAGCGCGGGATCACGATCCAGTCCGCGGCCACGCATTGTCTGTGGGACGGATATCGGATCAACATCATCGATACGCCGGGGCACGTGGACTTCACAATCGAGGTCGAGCGCGCCCTGCGCGTGCTCGATGGCGCGGTGCTGGTGCTGTGCGCCGTGGCCGGAGTTCAAAGCCAGACCCTGACCGTCTACCGCCAGATGAGGCGCTACGGCGTGCCGAGCCTGGCCTTTGTCAATAAGTGCGACCGCACGGGCGCCGATCCGTTGCGCGTGGCCCGGCAACTGCGCGACAAGCTGGGCGTCAACGCCGTGGCGCTGCAACTGCCGATCGGACTCGAGGCCGAACATCAGGGTGTGGTCGATCTGGTGTACAACCGCGCGCTGTATTTTGACGAAGCCGACGGCTCGCAGTTGCGCGAGGCGCCGATCCCCGACGAGCTGGCCGAGCAGGCGGCCGCTGCGCGCGAGCAGCTGCTCGACGCGGTCTCGCTGCACAGCGACGAGCTGACCGAGGCGCTGCTCGAGGAGCGCGCCACGCCCGAGCTGATCCAGGCGGCGATTCGCACGGCCACGATCAAGCTCGAGCTGACCCCGGTACTGCTGGGCTCGGCGTTCAAGAACAAGGGCGTGCAGCCGCTGCTCAACGCGGTCACCAGCTATTTGCCTGCGCCGCACGAGGTGGAGAACACTTACGTCGAGACCCAGAGCGGTGAACAGCGGCAGGTCAAGTGCGACCCCACAAGCCCGACTCTGGCCCTGGCGTTCAAGATCGAGGAAAGCCGCTTTGGCCAGCTGACCTATCTGCGGCTCTACCAGGGCCGTATGAAGCGCAGCGCGCAGATGATCAACCAACGCTCCGGCGAGAAAATCCGCATCGGGCGGCTGGTGCGGATGCACGCGGACCAGATGGAAGATATCGAAGTGGCCGAGGCCGGTGACATCGTGGTGCTGTTCGGCGTGGAGTGCGCCAGCGGCGACACCTTTACCGACGGCAGCTTCAATGCCGGGATGAGTGCGATGCACGTGCCCGAGCCGGTGATCAGCCTGACCGTCAAACCATTGGATAACCAGGCCCAGGACAAGCTGTCAAAGGCGCTCCAGCGCTTCGTGCGCGAGGACCCGACGTTCCGTTGCTTCACCGATCCCGAGAGCGGCGAAACAGTAATCAGCGGCATGGGCGAGCTGCACATCGATGTCTACGTCGAGCGGATGCGCCGCGAATACGGCGCCGCGGTCGAGACCGGAGCGCCCCAGGTCGCCTACCGCGAGGCCGTGACCAAGCGCGCGGATTTCGACTACCTGCACAAGAAGCAGAGCGGAGGATCCGGCCAGTTCGGACGCATTGTCGGCTATGTCGAGCCGACCGAGGAAAGCCAAGAGTTCGAGTTCGTCAGCGAGGTCAAGGGCGGCAACGTTCCCACCGAGTACATTCCCTCGGTTAAAAAGGGATTCGCCGCAATGCTCGATCGCGGACGGGTGATCGGTTTTCCGGTTACTGGATTGCGCGTGGTGCTTACCGACGGCAAGGCCCACGCGGTGGACTCCTCGGACAACGCGTTTCAGGCCGCGGCCCGCGGCGCGTTCCGCCACGTCTATTTTAAGGCTGTCCCGCGGATTCTCGAGCCGCTGATGCGCGTGGCCGTAGAGTGCCCGGTCGAGCACCAGGGCGCGGTGCTGCGCACGCTGATGCAGCGGCGCGGCCTGATCGTCGGCACCACCGAGGACGCCGGGTTCTGCATGGTCGAGGCCGAGGTGCCGCTGGCCGAGATGTTCGGCTACTCCACTGACCTGCGCTCGGCGACTCAGGGCAAGGCCGAGTTCACAATGGAGCTGGCGCGGCACGTTCCCGTGCCCGAGAGTGTGGCCGAGGAGCTCAAGCGCCGCTATGCTGACCGGGTACACGGCGCGCAGGCGGAATAGGAGAGAGCGATGGTCGCCGAGACGTTAAGAAGGATCGGGCCGCTACGCGTGCTGGCAGAGTCGATGCACGGCGGTCTGGGCAAGGGCAACATGGGCGTGATCGCCGCGCGCGCGGGTGTGGGCAAGAGCGCCTGCCTGGTGCAGTTCGCCCTGGACGCGCTGCTGCGCGGGCAGCAGACCCTGCACGTGGCCCTGGACCATCCGGTGGCGCATGTGCGCCAGTGGTACGACGAGATCCTCGACGAGGCCGCGCGCCTCGGGCTGCTCAAAGTATCGTCCGGCGATCGTCTGGAGCTGGAGCGCCTACGCAACATCCAGAGCTTTCTCGACCGCGGGTTCAGCGCTGCACGGCTTGGACAGGCGCTGGACTTCCTCGATGAGAACATGGACTTCAAGCCCACGACGATCGTGATCGACGGCCTGGACCTGGAGAAGGCCGGCGCGGATCAGATTGCCGCGCTCAAAGTGCTGGCCCGGGAAAAGAACGTTGAGCTCTGGCTCTCGGCTCTGACCCACCGCCATCAGCCGCCGGACCAACAGCTCGGGATGCCCCAACCCATAGCGCGCTTGGCCGAGCACTTCAGCGTAGTAATCAAGCTGCGGCCCGAGGCCGACAAGGTGCTGATCGAGCTGCTCAAGGATCACGACGAGCAGATGCCCGGCTCCCCGCCGCTACGCCTCGACCCGATCACCATGCTGCTGGTCGAACAAGACGTATAGCCCTTATCTGAATTCCCTTGATGTGTTAAATCATCAGAACACATCGGAGGGTTCCGTAAATGAACAGAACGCCCCTTGCGGCGTTGATCCTCTGCCTGGCCCTGGCGCTTATCGGCTGTAAGGTCGAGATCGGCCAAGGCGACGCGGAGTGGAACGACTACGTTGCGCCTTACCGCCATCAGCAGCAGGTCGGCGGGCACGACCTACATTACATCGACGTGGGACAGGGCGAGCCGCTGATCATGGTCCACGGGTTCGCCGACTCGGGCTATTGCTGGAACAAGAACGTCCGGCCCCTGGTCGAGTCCGGCCGGAGGGTGATCCTGATCGACCAGCCGGGAATGGGACGCTCAGGGGTGCCCGGCGAGGAATACGTCTTTTCGATCGAGAACCAGTCGGCCGCGGTGATTGCCCTGGCCGACCATCTGGGCCTCGAGCATTTCGACCTGATCGGCTCGTCCATGGGTGGCGGGATTACGCTCTACCTGGCCCTCGAGTTTCCTCAACGCGTGGGACGTCTGGCCGTGAGCTCGCCCGCGTGCTTCCACGAAAAGGGGCACGTCAGCCTGCTGTTTGCCCCGGGATTTCGCACGCTGACCCGCGTCTTCGCCGACCGCTGGGCCATCCGGCGTTCGTTGCGCGAGGTCTATTTTCACGACCAGTCGGTAACAGAGGCGCTGGTGGACGAGTATGCCAGGCCGCTGAACAAGCCCGGGTACGCCGACGCGCTGATCGGGCTGATGAACGACTATTTTTCCGAGGATTACATCCGGATGACCCAGCGCTACGCAGACCTGGACAGGCCATTGCTGATCCTCTGGGGCGAGCAGGATCAATGGGTGCCCCTTGAGTACGGCGAGCGGCTGCACGGTCAGGTGGCCGGATCGCGGCTCGAGGTGATCCCCGAGGCCGGGCACCTGTGCCACCAGGAACTGCCCGAGGCGGTCAATCCGCTGCTCGTAGAGTGGTTTCAATAGGCACCTTTTGGGTGCCGCAACACCCCGTGTTTGCGCATATTTCCAGTAATTCAGCGCGTTGACTTCCGGATAGTGCCCTGCTAACCTGAAAATTCATTCGCGTTAAATTGCTTATTTCTCGGGTAATTAATGGGCTTAGGGTTTCGCAACTGGAAGTTCGAAAACAAGCTCATCGTAATGGTGCTTTGCCTGGCGCTGTTGCCGCTGGTGACTTACGCCCTGTTCTCGCTCAACAGTTTTCGCCAGAGCAGCATCGAGCAGGCTGAGCGCGATCTGGAACACGTGGTCAAGAGCCTGCTGATGCTCTGCGAGGCCCAGGAGGCCCTGGACCGGATCCGTGTCGGCGGCAACGTCGACGCTGTTACCGGCGCCTCTCCGGCCTGGCACGACGGCAACGAGTTCAAATCGTTGCGCACGATCATCGAGGACCTGAAGGTGGCCGAGACCGGCTACTGCTACGTTTTCGACAGCTCGGGACAGATCGTGATCCACCCCTTGCTGGAGGGGCAGAACATCTTCCAGCTCGGCGAGGAGGGGTCCCAGCACTTCCTGGAGATGCGCGATGAGGCGCTGACTCTGCCCGTGAGCAGTGTGGCGATCAACCGCTACCCCTGGCCCGATCCCGTGAGCGGCCACACCACGCTCAAGATCGCCAAGTTTGGCTATTTCGAGCCGTACGACTGGGTGATCGTGGCCGCTGCTTTCGAGGACGAGGTTGTCGAGCCCTACACCGCCAGCCTCAAGGTGCTCTCGATAGTGCTGCTGTGCGTGACCGTGGTGATCGTGCTGTTGGTGTTCACGTTGGCCCGCTGGACCATGCGGCCGATCAAGCAGTTGACCGCGGCCACGGCACGCATCGCCGACGGCGATTTCGACGTGCGGCTTCCCACGGCCACGCCGGATGAGATCGGGCGGCTGACCAGGTCCTTCGACGTGATGACGCGCAAGCTGCGACAGGCCAACGACGAGCTGCGGGAGTGGAACCGCACCCTGGAGCAGAAGGTCGACCAGCGCACCGAGGAACTGCGCAAGGCCCACGAGCGGATGCTCACCGCGGAGAAGTTGGCGTCCCTGGGCCAGCTCTCGGCGATGGTGGCCCACGAGATCAACAACCCGCTTTCCGGCGTGCTGAGCTACATCAAGCTCTCGGGCAAACTGCTGGGGACCAAGGAGCCCACAGCCGAGCGCGACAAGTCGATCGTGGGTTACCTCGACCTGTCGGCCGGCGAGGTCAAACGCTGCGGCGAGATCGTGCGCAACCTACTGACCTTCGCGCGCCGCTCGTTCGGCGAGTACTCCGAGGGACGGCTGCACAACGTGATCGACAAGAGCATCGCGCTGATCAAGCACAGCCTCGATGTGAACAACGTCGAGCTGATCCGCGAGTACGACTCCGAGGACGACACCCTGCAGTGCGATCAGAGCGGAGTGCAGCAGATGGTGATCGCGCTGATGGTCAACGCCAACGAGGCGATGGACAAAGGCGGCAAGTTGATTGTACGCACCGACGGCAGCTCAAGCGAGGACGTCGGTTTTCAGATAATCGATACGGGCAAAGGCATCCCCCACGACGTGCTGGGCAAGATCTTCGAGCCGTTCTTCACCACCAAGGACCAGCAGAAGGGGACGGGCTTGGGGCTCTCGGTGGTCTATGGTATCGTCCAGTCTCATCACGGCACGATAAGCGTTGAATCGGTCATCGATAAAGGCACCACCTTTAACGTCCGGCTGCCGCGCAAGCTGGACCTCGATCAACAAAATCAGCCCGCCGAGTCGGCGCCCCCGACCGACACCCAAGACAGGAGCTCGTAAGTGAATCCGCAGGACATCGGCATTCTGATCGTCGACGACGAGTTCTCGGTAAGGGACTCGCTCTACAACTGGTTCGCCGCGGACGGCTATCGGGTCGGCGCGGCCGAGAACGCCAACGAGGCGCTGACCAAGCTGCAGGAATCGCACTGGGACATCGTGCTGCTCGACATCAAGATGCCGGGCATGGACGGCATTGAGCTGCAGAAGCGGATCAAGGAAATTAAGAAGGACATCATCACGATCGTCATCACCGCCTTCGCTTCGGTCGACACTGCGATCCAGGCGCTCAAGGACGGCGCGTACGACTACGTCTGCAAGCCGATCGATCCGGACGAACTGAGCCACCTGATCCGCAACGCCATCGACAAGATGGCGCTGCTCACCGAGAACGTGGCCCTGCGCGAGCGGGTGGACGAGCTGTTCGCGGTGGACGAGATCGTCGGCTCGACCCCGGCGATGAACTCGGTGCTCAAGATGGTCGCCGAGGTGGCCAAGAGCGACTCGACGGTGATGATCCGCGGTGAGAGTGGCACGGGCAAGGAGCTGATCGCCAAGGCGATCCACATGAACTCCAACCGTCGCTACTTCCCGCTGATCACCATGAACTGCGGCGCGTATCCCGAGAGCCTGATCGAGTCCGAGCTGTTCGGCCACGAGAAGGGCGCGTTCACCGGCGCGCAGTACACGCGCAAGGGCAAGCTCGAGATGGCGGACAAGGGCACGATCTTCTTCGACGAGATCGGCGACATCAGCACCAAGATGCAGATCGACATCCTGCGCGCTATCGAGACCAAACAGTTCTACCGCCTGGGCGGCTCCAAGGAGATCACGTCGAACTTCCGCGTGATCAGCGCCACCAACAAGGACCTGGAGCAGCTGGTCAAACAGGGCGAGTTCCGCGAGGACCTCTACTACCGGCTCAACGTGTTCATGATCACCCTGCCGCCGATCCGCGAGCGGATCGACGACGTGACGCGGCTGGCCGAGTATTTTTTGAAAAAGTACTGCCAGTCGATGAACAAGAACATCGAGGGCTTCACCCCGCGAGCCCTGGAGCGCATGCGTTCCTACTCCTGGCCGGGCAACGTGCGCGAGCTGCGCAACGTGATCGAGCGCGCGGTGGTGGTGGTGCGCGGCAAGCTGATCGACGTGGAGGAACTGTCGTTTCCCAGCAGCCAGGGCGGGGAAAACCAGAGACTACAGTCGCTGCAGGACGTCGAGCGGCGCCATATCGCCAGCGTGCTGGATCAGACCGGATGGAACATCACCCGCGCCGCCGAGGTGCTCAAGGTCGACCGGGTGACGATCTACAACAAGATCAAGAAGTACGATCTTAAAAAGTAACCATCTCGGTCGCGGATGCCCTATATCTATTTAACCCCGATCGAACCGGCGGATATTTCGCTGCTCGAGGATCTATCGCAATTCGTGCGACGGGCCTTTGGCGTTTCGACCAGGATCGACGAGCGGCGGATCGACCTCGATTGCGCCTACGACAGCCAACGCGGCCAGTACAACTCGTCCAAAATCCTGATCCAGCTGGTGCGCGACAACCCGCCGTCGGACGCGCTCAAGGTGTTGGGCATCACCCACGTCGACCTGTTTCTGCCGATCTTCACCTTTCAGTTCGGCCAGGCCCAACTGGACAACATCGGCGCGTTGCTCTCGACCTATCGGCTGCACAATCGGTTCTACGGCCTTCCCGACGATCGCGCGTTGTACCTGGAGCGCGTGGAGAAGGAGGCGATCCACGAGCTGGGGCACACCTTCGGCCTGGTGCACTGCTATGATCCGTTCTGCGTGATGCGCTCCTCGACCTACGTCGAGGATGTGGACCAGAAGTCGATCGAGTTCTGCGGGAGCTGCGCGAGCAGGCTGGCCGAAAAGCTGCGATCGCTCGGGAGGTAAACCGAGATGGAGAATCAAGGGAATAAAACGTACCAGGTTAAGCCCATCGGCGTGATCCACACGCCCTACGAGCAGATCGGGCCGCCGCAGTCGCCGGCCGAGGCCGAGCCGGGGCAGGAGTTTCGCATCGAGCTGTTCGACCAGTACGTCGAGGGGCTGCGCGATCTGGATAAGTTCCGCTACATCTACGTGCTGTACTTCCTTGATCGCTCAAAGCCGCGCGAATCGCTGATCGCCCACCCACCGTGGCTCGAGGGGCAGGGCGTGGGGCTGTTCGCCAGCCGCTCGCCGCGCCGTCCCAATCCCATCGCCCTTAGCGTAAACCGGCTGCTGGGAATCCAGGGCAACGTGCTGCACATCTCGCCCATCGACGCGCTGAACAACACGCCGCTGCTGGACATCAAGCCCTACTTTGCCGAACTGGACGCCAAGACGGACGCCAATTCCGGCTGGTTCGAGGGGCAACGCTCGCATGAGCGTTGGAAAAAGCACGTCAGGGGCGAAAAAGGCTGACAGCGCGATCTTGGGCCGTTGACGAATTCCGATGAATCCTCCAGGCTAACAGCCGATAATGACCAATTTTAACGAGACGGCATGAGCGATAAACAGGCAAGGACGCGCCTGCCCGAGGGTAAACCCGGAGTTGCAGCGGCCGTGTTGCTGCTGATGGCGCTGGGCAACACGCTGTTCTCCATCGCGGTCTACAAGGTCTGCACCTTCGCCTCGCTGATTTCGGTGTTTGCCATTGTCTTTTTCTTGGTGGTGATGCCCCTGGGCGGAGCGGTCTGGGCCCGCAGGAGCAAGACCGAGTTGCGACATCTGTGGTTGTGCCAGTGGCTGAACATCGGCGGAGTGCTGCTGGGTCTGATGGCGATGCTCTGCGTGCTCAAGGTCAATTTTATCAACACGTGGGGCTTCAGCCTCAGTGCGATCCTGCTGCACTCCCTGTTTGTGGTGGTGTTATTCTCGCCGTTCTTCTTCAGCTGGGGGCTCAGCGAGTACGCGCACTTCCAATACTGCGCCCAGACCTTCCGCCGGCCCGCGCTGTTTTACCCGGTGTTTTTACTGGGCGTGCTGGCGGGCTACCTGCTCGAGACCTATCTCACCTGGCGGCTGGGCCTGCTGTTCTGCGCGGCAGCGGCAATCGGGATTTTCGTGCTGAACACCGTGTTGATCGACCGCAACTTCCGGCGCGGCGCGCTGCTGGCGCCGTTGGCCCTGGCGCTGCTGATCGGCGGACCGCTGCTCGAAAACAGGTTCGTCCAGGCTGTGCGCGGCGACAACTTCCTGAGCATGAAGGCCCACCTGCGCGGCGAGGGATTGTACTTCGATTACTTCCAGGGCCACCTGGCGGACATCCCGGAACATCTGCGTAGCGGCGAGGAGGTGGCCCAGCGCAGCTCGGTGCTCTACCAGGGCTGGGACCGCTACTGCCATTTCACGCTGTTTTCCAACACCTGGTTCACCGGCGGCACGTACAACGATTGGGTCGAGTGGATCTTCCCCACCAGCGAGTGCCTCGATCCCGAGATCAACGTGGCGACCCTGCCGTTTAAGCTGGCCGGGGAGGGCAAGCGGATCGTGGTGATCGGCGCCGGGGGCGGCAGGCAGGTGCTCGAGGCCCTGCGCCACGACCCGCAGCACGTCTGGGCCGTGGAGATCGTGCCTTCGGTGTTCCGCGTATTGACGCAGGTCGTTCCCGAGGCCAACGGCGGGCTCTACCTTGACCCGCACGTCACCACCGTGACCGCGGACGGCCGTGCCTTTTTCCGCGAGTTCGACCAGACCGCGGACCTGGTCTACCTGCCGTTCACCGAGGCCGGTCAATACATGCTGCGCACCTACTTCGAACCCTCCCAGCGGCTGTACTCGATCGAGTCGCTGCGCGCGATCCGGGACAAACTCAGCCCCGAGGGTCTGGTGGTGATCCGCAAGGGCGGGCTCGAGCGCAACAACGCTAATTTCAAAGCGTTCTTTATGACCCTCAAGCAGGCCGGATACAACGTGGTCGGTTTTACCAGTGAGGACAACCTGTTGGTGATCGGCTCCCCGGGCCCGATCCCGCAGATCGGCCCCGAGCTGCTGGCGGGCATGGAGCTCGACGGGTTCACACTGATCGACGGCTCCACCGACTTTCCCGAGGCGCGGCTGATCACCGACGACTACCCGTTTCGCGGCGGCGTTATCTTCCCGGCGATCCCGCCCCAGGCCTTTCTGCGCAGCAGCCTCTACGGCCTGGCTGCGGTCTGTGCGCTGATCGTGCTGATCATGCTGCTCTCGCGCACCCCCTCAAGCCTGGGGGCGGGACGCACGCCGTACATGGTGACCATCTGCCTGCTGGTGGGGATCAACTTCATGCTGCTGGAGAATCTGGTGATCTTCAACTGCCTGTCGTTGCTCAAGACGCCGCTGGACGCGTTCTACGTCGGATCGATCGTCTTTTTAGCCGTGGCGATGGTCGGCAGCCTGATCGGAGCGGGCAAACGCTGGCCCTATTTGGCCGGGCTGGGCGCGGTCGGCGCGCTGGTCCTGGCGCTGCTGCGTCCCGGCGCCTGGGGCTACCTGCTGATCGGCGCGCCGATGTTCGCAGCGGTGGGCGTGTTCTTCCCGCGGCTGTTCACCTCGTTCAACTTTTCGCGGGTGCGGATCTACGTGCTCGACGCATTCGGCGCGGCCCTGGGTTCGATCGTGGTCTTTATCGTACCGCTGCTCTACGGGTTCGAGCTGTTCTACGAGATCTGCCTGGCGGTCTTCGCGCTGACCGCCCTGATCTTCGCCCTGGGGCTGCGGCGCAAATGGATTTGATTTCAGCGGGCTTGATGGCCGGATATCGATTGACGCGACGCGATTGAAAGAGCTAGCCTTAAAGTCAACAATCTATCGGCAACTCGATTAATCGCAGATTGATTTGAATCCCGGCGCGCATAAGCCAGCGCACACAGGAGACAATCCATGCCGCAGAGCCGTAGGCAAAAGCGTCTTTCCAAGCGTTTTCCAGTGCATTTCGGCGTTGCCGACGCCGCCCACCTGGGGTTCGCCAAAAACGTCTCACTCGGCGGACTGGAGCTGTCGGCCAAGACGGTTTACCACGCGGATACTCTGCTCACCCTCGAGGTCGCGATCGCCGATGAACCGATCCGCACCAAGGGGATTGTACGCTGGGTGACCAGGGCCGACGCCCTGGCGCGGATGTCCGGGATCAGCCTGAGCATGGGCGTTGAGCTGACCGTGCGTCCCGACGAGTACGTCGACGCCGTGCTCAATCTGGCCAACGTCTACGAGGACGGCCGCCAGCAGTCGCGCTTCAGCAAGATCTTCAAGGTGATCTTCGAGTCGCCGCGGGAGCTGATGGAGCAGTACACCCAGGATATCAGCATGGGCGGAATCTTCGTGATTTCCGACGAACCGCCGCCGATCGACACCTTGGTCGACTTGCAGCTGATCATTGCCGAGACGATGCAGACGATCCGCGCCGAGGGGGTCGTGGTGCACGTGGTGGACCAGCAGATGGTCCAGCGCTACGGGCTCAATCCGGGCTTCGGCGTGCAGTTCGTCAAGTTTCACGACGAGGGAGAGAAGCTGCTCGCCGAGTACATCAAGCAGCTCAAGCAGCGGATGGGCATCGAGATCGATCCCCGCGACGAGCTGTCCACGGACTGACGTCCCGAATTACTGACCGCGGGTGATGAACTTGTTGTAGCCCGCCATCCAGTAGGCCGCCAGGAAATCGTGCCCCGAATGAACCTTGGTCCGGTCGCTCGTGCCGCAAGCCTTGATCTCGTAGGGGCACCACTGAAACATGAATCCGGCCGGACACTGGTCGCGCACGCCGAACGGCTCGTTGGACTGATAGTCAACGTTGCCCACCAGATCCTCGAGTAGCGGGAAGAGTACGACGATGTCGTGCAGCAGCACCGATATCGGATCGAGGGTGTAGCTCGCAGGATCGCGCGCTTCGAGGTGGTACTCCCACAGCGGCGGGTCGCGGAACTCGGAGAGATCCTGATGTAGCTGCTCGAGGTACGGATCGTCGTCCGTGGGCTGATACGCGCCCTGGGCCATGTAGATCGCGTTGAACCACGGGTTGTGCGACAGCCGGGTGTAGTTGTGGACCTGGTTCTCGAACAATCCCAACAGATAGTAGTAATCGTCCGCAGAGTAGTAGACCCGGCCCAGGCGCAGGATGTTGTACCAGCAGACGTGGGCCAGGTCGTTGCCGAAGTAGGCCTGATAGCGGTTGAAGAAGTTGAAGCTGTTGATCTCCAGCGCCCGACGATTGGAGTCGGCCAGCCGCTTTTGCAGCTCGTGCTTGAAGCGCAGCTCGCCGGTGACGTGATAGCCGATGGTCAGGAAGCATAGCTGCATCGGCGGCAGGATCTTGGGTCCGGCGGTAATCTGCTCGCCCTGGGTGTTGATGATCAGCCAGTCGGTGTCGATCAGCTCGTCGATCACCTCGGTCACGTCGTCGCGAATAATTTGCAGCGTGGCCTGGTCGTCGATGTGGTCGTAGGCCATGGCCATGCCGTAGAACCAGCCGATGTACATGTCGCGGCTGGTGTTGCCGATCCAGAAGTCGCCGGCGAACTCGCCGCTCTCCACGCGGAAGCAGGTCTTGCCCGCGTCGCACCAGGCGTCGCTTACGTACCACGGATTGCCGTCCTGGCTGCCGCGGTAGCGCGAGATGAACCCGGGCTTGCCGTTGACGTGCAGGAACCCGTCGAGGGTCGCGACCTTGGCGATGACGTTGTCGCGCGCCTGCTGCTCGCCGGTGACCCACCAGCGCATCGACTGGGTGCCCAGGTAGACCCCGGTCCAGCTGCAAGAGTCGCCCAGGCCGTGGTAGTTCTCGATCTCAGTGTAGCTATCGTCGGTGAAATAGGCGTGTACGCTGCCGCCGTAATCCGGCTGGTGCCAGGTCAGGTGCCACAGGTCAAAGGCCTCGGCCTTGAGCCGGATCGGGCCCGCAACGCCGGTCTCGTTGTATTCGCGCGGCATGACGGCCTGCTGGGGCCAGGAGGCTACGTAGCAGTCGTCTTGTTGATCGTCATCGTCCCACAGGCTGTCGTCGTCCTGGTCGTCGTCATCGTCGTCCGCACTGTCATCGTCCCCAGCAACGTCGTCGTCATCGTCGTCGCTGCCGCAGCCGACCACGATCCAACCGCAGAGCAGCAGCGCCGCTAAAACCATCGTTATCAGCCACGCGCTGCGCATAAGATCCTCCGCGAGGCTATTCCTCGCTATAGTGGAACAAGTTGTTGAGGAACTCGATCAGCACGAACTCGCGCATCTCCGGTGACAGGGAGTTGAGGATCTCGTTGACCGGGGCCATGCGTCCGGGCAGAGCGCTGGTCGAGATCCCGGCCATGCCCAATGCCTGGTTGAAGACCTCGGGATCGACCTGCGCCGGATCGAGCATCGACAGCACGCTCTTGATTTGGTCCAGATCGTCGTCAAATCCCATGCCGCGGGCCTTTTCAGCGCACGTGCGCAGGTCGGCCAGCAGTGCGTCCACATGCTCCACGTTCATGAAGTTGATCGAGAGGTGGATGTTCTGCGGCGAGCAGCCCAGGCTGAACTGAGCCTGAATGTACCAGCCCAGCTCCTTCATCTCGTCGATGATGTGGAAGATGTTGATCTCGGTCGAGGTGAAGGCCACCAGGCACATCTCCGGCTGGCTGAGTACGCTCAGGCCGGGAATCGCCTTGATGCCCGCAATGGCGGCCTTGGTCGCCTTGAGCTGTTCGCGCGCCATCTCGAGGTAGCCCTCGTCGCCGAAGTGGTTGAGCACCGCCCAGGCTGCGGCCATCGGGCCGCCGGACTTGGAACTCTGCACCGCGGCGTTGATCACCGTGTAGCCGGTCCACGAGGCGCAGGCGAAGAACTGGGCCTTACGGATGTCCTTATTGCGATAGAGCACGATCGAGGCGCCCTTGGGGCAGTAGGCGTACTTGTGCAGGTCCATCGAGATCGAGGTCACACCCTCGATGCTGAAGCCGAAATAGGGGATCGGTTCGCCCAGTCGGCGGTAGTACGGCAGTTGGAATCCGCCGACGCAGGCGTCGACGTGCATCAGGATCCCGTGCTGCTTTGCGATCGCCGCGACCTGCTCGATCGGGTCGATCACGCCGTGGGCATAGGAGGGGGACGAGTTGACGATCAGGACCGTATTCTCGGTGATCGCCTCTTCGATCAGCTCGGGCAGCGCTTTGAACGTCTGATGGTCAACGTCCACCGGCACCACCTTGACCCCGAGGTACTTGGCCGCCTTGTGGAACGCGGCGTGGGCCGTGATCGGCAGCACCATCTCGGGCGCGGTGATCTGCGGTTTGTGCTTGCGGTTGTAGTCGCGGGCCGACTTGACCGCGAGCATGATGCTCTCGGTGCCGCCGCTGGTGAAGTTGCCCACCACGTTCTCGTCGCCCTCAACGTTGGACGCGGACATCGCCACGATCTCGTTTTCCAGCCGCAGTAGGCTGGGAAACGACGTGGGGTCCAGGCCGTTCTCGGTGAGGTACATCATGTAGGCCTTCTTGCCCACTTCTTCGGCCTCTTTGCCCGGATCGTAGACATAGCCAAACGTCTTGCCGTCGCGCCATTTGAGATCGTTGACGCGGAAGCTCTCCAAATCTTCGAGAATCTGCTCGCGGGTTCTGCCCTTTTGCGGTATCTTCATGCGATTTTCTCCTGAACTGAACGCGGGTGCCTGCGGTGGTCTGTGGCGTGTCATTGTTATGGATTCAACGAAAAAACTCAACCCGATAACACTTCTTGATTACAGTATCCGTGCAGGCGTTTCAACGCACGTCAACGTAGAGCAATTCAACAACCGCGTAAAATATTTCAACCAGGCCAATCTTGTATAAATTTCAAAAGGTTATGCCGGTTATACCCCTGATTGTGGAGATTGCGGCGAAAAATTCAGCGGATGGCGGCGTTCACAACATAATTATCCATTCCTTGCTCTATTAGCGATATTTAGATAACCTGTTGATATCAAGCGGCTAAGCCAAGGCCGGCTATTATGTTTTTCTATAGGACCTATTTGGAATGCTTCTTGAAGGTTGCACAGGGCGGTGCAATACTAGGAGGAATGAAGATGGTACCGCTGATTGTCATCGCCGTGTTCGCCATAGCGATTGTGGTCGATGTTGTGCTGGTGCGGCGCTTTGCCGCCAAGCGTGCGGGCAAGGCCCTGCGCGAGCCGGCCGACGAGTTGATCAACGATCCGGAAGCAAGTCGCGATAAACTGTTTCACGAGGGCCATACTTGGGTTCAGCTCACCCGGGCCACGGTATCGGTGGGAGTCGACGAGTTCACCCGGCGTTTCATCGGCAGGATCGATTCCATCGAGCTGCCCTCGGCCGGAGCCAAAATCAAGAAGGGCGAAAACCTGTGGACCCTGCGTTTCGGCGACCGCACCCTTTCCCAGCCCGCGCCGCTGACCGGTCGCGTGCTCGAGGTCAACAAGCAGGTGCAGCGCGATCCGTCGAGTCTCGATGTTCATGGCGAGGGTTGGCTGGTCAGGCTGATGCCCAGCGCCCTGGAGCGCGATCTACACGAGCTATACACGGCCACGCGCTTCGCCAAGTGGACCGAGCTGCAGCGCGATCGTTTCATCGGACCGGCGTTGGGTGAGCTGGGCGAGGTCTACGCTGATGGCGGCGAGGTTGTCGATGGAGCGGCGCGCAACCTGGATGAGGAAAAATGGCGCGAATTATCCAAACACGTGTTTTACTCGGGCTGACGGGATTGACACCGGTGTCCAGGCGAGTAGCATGCGCCTGCCGATCGGGCTTTTTGGCCCTTTTGTTTAATTTTTTTATAACGGAGGCACCATGAGGGTTAAAAGCTACCTTCTGCTGCCGTTGCTTTGCCTGCTGTTGGTCGCCGGACTCGTGATGGCCCAAGAGCAGGATGAGCAGTCCGACGATACGGACAAGCAACCGGCGCAGATCGAACAGGCAGGGACAAACACGGCCACACCGCCGGAGTACATTGAGCTTAAAAAGCTCGAGAACCTCTACGAGCCGGCCTGGTTCTCGCACCAGATGCACACCAACTACGCGGCCGAGGGCTGCGCGTCGTGTCATCATCACAACACGCCGGGACCGGCGATGCCCGCCTGTTCGCGGTGCCACAGCCCGTCGATCAAGCTCGACCCGCAGTTCACGGTCAATACCGACGGCAGCTGCGCGGCGTGCCACAAAGAGTTCCCGATTAAGCCCCCGCTGAGCATTCCCAACCTCAAGGCCGCCTATCACAATCAGTGCATGGGCTGCCACCGCGAGTACGGGGCCGGGCCGCTGAAGTGCGACGAGTGCCACTCCAAAAAGACCAAGCAATAGATCCAAAGGGAGCGCCAAGGAGATGAACAGCAGCAGAAGAGGATTTCTCAAGATGCTCGCGGGCGCGGGCGTCGGCGCCGCAGCTGCGGGCAAGGCCGGCGATGCGCTGGCAGTCGAGGACTTCACCGGCTGGCCGGACACCTACGGCGTGCTGGTGGACGTGAGCAAGTGCATTGGTTGCCGCTCGTGTGAGGGGGCGTGCAACGATGTGAACAATTTAAAAAACGGTGTGGACCCCACCGACCAGAGCGTGTTCGAGACCGAACGCCGTTCGGACTACAACGTCTACACCTTTGTCAATCGCTACATGCCCGAGGCCGGGGGCGGTCAGCCGGTGTTCGTCAAGCGCCAGTGTATGCACTGCGCCGAGCCGGCCTGCTTCGCCGCCTGCCTGTGCAAGGCGTTCACCAAGACGCCCGAGGGCGCGGTGGTTTACGATGCGGACGTGTGCATCGGCTGCCGCTACTGTATGCAGGCCTGCCCGTTCTACATCCCGGCCTACACCTACCAAAGCGCGTTCGATCCCAAGGTGACCAAGTGCACCTTCTGTTTCGATCGCATTTCCAAGGACGGCGGGATTCCCGGCTGCGTCGAGATCTGCCCCACGGGCGCGCTGACTTTCGGCCGCCGCGAGGAGCTGATCACCATCGCGCGCAAGCGGATCTTCGCCGACTCGGACTACATCGATCACATCTACGGCGAGCGTGAGGTCGGCGGCACGAGCTGGATGTACATTTCCAAAGTTCCGTTCGAGCAACTGGGCTTCAAGACCAACCTGGGCTCAACGCCGATACCCAGGCTGACCTACGGCTTCCTGTGGACCCTGCCGATCCTGCACATCACCCTGCCGGTGCTGCTTGCCGGGATCTACTCCATCACCCGCAAACGCGAGGGCGGCGCACACGGCGCCGATGGAGGTGAGGGATGAGCCAGGCAGCGATCACTTCGCAGGACATGAGCTGGTTTCGCAAGAACATTTTGCTGGGCATGTCCAACGCCGAGTACTTCCGTAAGCTGATCTCGCCGTTCAACGTGATCACCGGGCTGATTCTCGCGGTGGGCATTCCCACGGCGATCTGGCGTTTTGCCGCGGGCCTGGGCGCGACCACCAACCTGTCCAACACCAACCCCTGGGGCCTGTGGTTGGGCTTCGACATGTTCTTCGGCGTGGCGATCGCCACCGGCGGATTCTCCGTGGGCGTGGCGGTCTACATCCTGGGCAATAAAGATTACAAGCCGCTGCTGCGACCGGCGCTGCTCACCGGATTTCTCGGATACGCCTTTGCGATCATCGGCCTGCTGTTTGACCTCGGCCGCCCGTGGAGGCTGCCCTATCCGTTCCTGGTTTCGGCGGGAATGTCCTCGGTGCTGTTCCTGGTTGCCGAGCATTTGGCGCTGTACCTCACGGCCATGACCCTCGAGATTTTGCCCGCATTCGCCGAGTGGCTGGGACTGAAAAAAGCCTGGCGTTTCCTGATGAAAGGGCACATGGTGTTCATCATCCTCGGGTCGGTGCTGGTGATGGGTCACCAGTCGGCCCTGGGCGCGATGTACCTGCTGATGCCCTCACGCCTGCACCCGCTGTGGTACACGCCGCTGATCCCCTACCACTTCCTGGTTTCGTGTATTGCCGGTGGTCTGGCGATGCTGATCATCGAGAGCATGATCTCGCATAAAGTCTTTGGCCATCAGGTTAAAATGTCCCACGAGCAAGACGACCGGCTGACCCTCGGACTGGGCAAGGCGGTGGCGTTTACCCTGATCACCTACCTGGCGCTCAAGGTGCTCTCCGTGGCTCACGGCATGCATTGGGAGCTGCTCAACACCGGCTGGGGCTATTGGTTCATGTTCGAAGTGCTCGGATTCGTACTGCTTCCCACAATCCTCTACTTTGTGGCGATCCGCCGCGGCAGCGCCAAACTGGTGCGCTACACATCGATCATCACGGTGCTGGGCATCATGCTCAACCGCTTCAACGTTTCGATGGTCTGCCTCAACTGGGACGCGCCCGAGGTCTACATTCCCAAGTGGTCGGAAATACTGGTGACCATCACGCTGATCACGGTGCTGATGTGGGTTTTCCGCTGGGTAATCAACCGGGCGCCGATCCTCTACAAGCACCCCGACCCGTTCTACGCCGACGAGCACTAAGGAGGAAAAGATGCACGATCTCCATACCTTCGTCGACTACGTGCTTTACACCAAGTACTGGGAATACGCCCTGGCGTTCGCGTTCATGGCGCTTTTCCTGGTGTTTTACATCATGCTCAAGGCGCCCGAGCGCACTACCCAGAGCGCCGCGGCGCGCGAGGCAATGCCCGCCAGCGGCCGCGTTCAGGGCTTTCTGGTGCCCGACGATCTGCTGTATCATCAAGGACATACCTGGGCACGCAAGGACGCCGAGGGCAACGTGCTGATCGGCGTGGATGACTTTGCCCAACGCCTGGTGGGCAAGCCCTCGGGCCTCAAGCTGCCCGCGGTCGGGGCGCAGCTGCGGCAGGGCGCGGGCGCCTGGTCGCTGGATGTGGGCCCGAGCAGCTTTGAGATGGTCTCGCCGGTGGACGGCGAGGTGCTGGCAGTCAACCCCAAGCTGGCCGGGTCCACGGACGCGCTCAAGTCCGACCCCTACGGCGATGGCTGGCTGCTCAAGGTCAAGTTGCCTAAGTCCTCGGTGAGCCTCAAAAATCTGCTGGGCGGCGAGCTGGTCAAGAAGTGGACCGAGGCCGCGGCCCAACGGCTGTACGGGTTCGCCGACCTCGAGCTGGGCGCCGTGCTCAGCGATGGCGGCGACCCGGTGGACGGCATGGCCCGCAACCTCGACCCCCAAAACTGGGAGCAGATCGTCCGCGAGTTCTTCCTCACCGACTGACGCCCCTGTTTCGCCAATTACTCCCCCATCGGCTCATCCAGGCCGGTGGGGGTTTTTCTTTACCTGACAACGACTTGGCGCGATAATGTCAAGTAACGCTTTACGTTTGACTTTTGCCCGATTTCGGTGATTTTGTACGTGATTAATCAATGGCTTAACAGCCCACCCTTGGTAAAATACTTTAGGACTTGCATACGAATTGCGATTTCAAATCACAGATTTCGTATAGGTTACGAAGCGCGTATAGTCGTTGATATTGCAAAGTAATCGCGATTTGGCTCCATACGATGTTCATATACTGTTTTTCCCTGCCGCGTAAGGTCTTGATTAATCAGGGTAATCT